>CAMKSB010000068.1 GCA_946415335.1 uncultured Clostridia bacterium | reverse complement strand
CGCGGCAACGTGATCGCCTTCGGCGGCAGGATCATGACGAACGAGAAGCCGAAATACCTCAATTCCTCCGATACGCCGGTTTTCAAAAAGAGCGAGAATCTTTTTTCGCTCAACAACGCGAAGAATTCCGGCAGCCGCGCGTTATTGTTGTGCGAGGGCTACATGGACGTCATTTCCGTCAATCAGGCAGGCTTCCCGTTTGCCGTCGCTTCACTGGGCACTGCCCTGACAAGCGAGCAGGCGGTGCTGATGAAGCGCTACGCCGAGGAGGTCATCATCTGCTACGACGCGGATGAAGCCGGACAAAAGGCGACGGCGCGTGCGATCCCGATACTGCGCAGCGCCGGTTTGGGCGTGCGCGTGCTCTCGATCCCCAACGGCAAGGATCCCGACGAATTCCTCAAAACCAAAGGAGCCGACGGACCGGAAGCCTTTCGCGCTCTCATTGAAAAGAGCGGCAACGACGTCGAATACCGCCTGCAAAAGCTGCGTTCGCAGTACAACCTCAGCTTGCCGGAGGGCAGGGTGAGCTTTCTGGAAGCGGCAGCCCGGATGATCGCGGAGATCGACAGCCCCATCGAGCGCGACGTCTACACTTCGCGGCTCAGCAAGGAATTTGAAATCGACAAAAACGCACTGCTCACCCAGATCAACAGCCTGAACGCGCGTGCCAGACGCGACCACCGCCGCAGGGAAATGCGTCAGATGCAGTCCGACCTGAGCGGCAGCAAGGAGCGCACGGACGCCGAACGCGGCGTAACCCAACGGGCGACAGCCGCGGAGGAAGGGTTGGTCGTGTACCTGATCAACCACCCGGATTCACTGAGCGCCATTGAACGGGAGCTCAAACCGGAGCAGTTCACCAATCCGCTGATCAGGCGGTTTTACGAATATTTTTCAAAGCGTATTGCAGACGGCTTAGAGCCGCTGAACAATATTACCGCAGATTTCACCGCCGAAGAACAGGCGCGCATTTACCGCATGCTTCACAAGCACACCGCCGTAGCGCAGACGACCCGGTCATTGAGGGAATATATTGGCGTTATTACGAGCGAGAGCAGCAAGCCGGAGGACAAGAGCGCCATGTCTGACGATGATATCAACCATTATTTTGCAAGAATGCGGCAGGATAAGAAATAGGTAAGAGAAAGGAAGTATACTTATGGCTCAACAGGAAAAGAAGTCGCTGGTCAAAGAACTGATCGATCTCGGCAAGCAGAAGGGCTCGCTCACCAACCAGGACATTCTCGACGCGTTAGGCGAAGGCGATTTTGATCCCGAAAAGCTGGAAAAGCTGTATGAAGCGCTGGAAGCGCAGGGAATCGAGATCATCGAGGACATGGGCGAGATCAAGATCGACGATATCGAGCTCAGCTACGAGGAGAGCAAGGAGGACGACCATTTACAGCCGTCGGAAACCGGTCTGACCGTGGATGATCCCGTCAAGGTATACCTCAAGGAGATCGGCAGGGTGCCGCTTCTCAGCTCCGACGAGGAAAGAGAGCTCGCCATCCGCATTTCGGACGGCGACGTTGCCGCCAAGCAGCGCCTGAGCGAAGCGAACCTTCGTCTGGTCGTCAGCATCGCCAAGCGCTATCTCGGCAGAGGCATGCAGTTCCTTGACCTGATCCAGGAGGGCAACCTCGGTCTGATCAAGGCGGTCGAAAAATTCGATCATACCAAGGGATTCAAATTCTCAACCTATGCGACTTGGTGGATCCGTCAGGCGATCACCAGGGCTATCGCCGACCAGGCGAGAACCATCCGTATCCCGGTACATATGGTAGAGACCATCAACAAGGTCAAGAAGGTGCAGAGTCAGTTGCTTCACCAGAACGGTCACGAGCCGACTCCTGACGAGATCGCGGATGAGATCGACATGCCTGTTGATAAGGTCAGAGAGATCATGCGCGTCGCGCAGGAGCCTGTTTCGCTTGAAACGCCGATCGGCGAGGAAGAGGACAGCCATCTCGGCGACTTCATTCCCGACAACGACGCCCCGGCGCCGGCGGACGCGGCTTCCCACACCATGCTCCGCGAGCAGCTTGCGGACGTGCTGTCCACGCTGACGCCCAGAGAAGAAAAGGTGCTCCGTCTCCGCTTCGGTCTTGAGGACGGCAGAAGCCGCACCCTTGAAGAAGTCGGCAAGGAGTTCAATGTCACCCGTGAGCGTATCCGCCAGATCGAAGCCAAGGCGCTGCGCAAACTCCGTCATCCTTCACGCAGCAGAAAGCTCAAGGATTACCTCGACTATTGATCGCCATGTACCAGTTTGAAGAAATCGCGCAAATGCTGGACGAGATCGCGGATTCCATGCCCTACGAGCTCTACCGCGAGCTCAACGGCGGTATCTCCCTGCTGCCGCAGGCAAAGATCCATCCGCAGGCGCTGCATAACGATCTGTATATCCTCGGCGAATACATCCGCAATTCGCTGGGCAACGCCATTGTGTTTTACTACGGCTCCATCAACCATATCTACGGCCGTCTCGGCAGGGAAGAAATGTACCGCCAGCTGACCAAGCTCCTTCACCATGAGGTTCGCCATCACAACGAATACCTCGCCGGAACGGACGATCTCGGCATCTGGGATGACGAGCAGATCCTCGATTACCTCAAACGCAACGGCGTCCAACCGAATAAACACTGAAAAAAGCCGTGACCTTTCTTTTGGTCACGGCTTTCGCTGTCTATTCAGTCAGTTTCAATTTCTTGGCAAGGTTTTGTTTTTCAAACAGTATCGACAGCGGCAGACCGAGTATCATCAGCACCGCCAGTTCACCGAGCGCCACCAGACCTCCTTGGATCAGAAAATCCACCAAATTGAAGGAGAACTGATTGACAAAGAAGAAGTCGATCTCAAAGCCGACGATCACGCCGTTTGCCAACGCCGGCATGAGCAGCGAAAAAAACGGTATCTTGCAGATCCGCTCGTTTCTCAGCGCGTACATCGCGCAGGCGGCGATCAGGCTTGCCAGCGATCCGAAGACCAAGTCGTAGAATCCCAGCGCCTGGATCGAGCTGATATTCGCCACGACACAGCCGAGCGTCAGACCGGGGATCGCCGCCGGCGTGTAGATCGCCAGAATCGTGAGCACCTCCGAAACGCGGAACTGTATCGCCATGGAAGCGGAGCCGGGCAGCAGAATATTCTGCAGGATCGTCAGCGTCGCGTACAGCGCGGCGATCGCAGCAGCTTGGGAAATAAACAAAACGCTTTTATGCTTCAACCAAACTCCATCCTATCAATCGTAATCGGCGTAATCGTTATACAGGAAGTCTGCCCAGTAATACTGGCTCATGTACTCGTTCTGATAAGCGTTGACAGCGCCGGCGTCCAGTTCCTGAAAGCGATAGTAGTCGCAGTCCAGCGCCGCCACGTTGACGGACAGGCTGTTGTAGCTCTTGTTGATCGCCTCTTCCGCGCCGACCTTCTTCAAACTCTTCGTCATCGCGTGCATGAGCGTTTGCAGATAGGACTGCTGTTTCTTGTCATAAGGCTCGTCCTCAAAGAGCGCCGCGGCGATCTCTCTCGTCGTGCAGGAACTGCCGTGACGGTGTACCAGATAGGCGAAGATCTCCTTTGCCTTGCTTCTCTCAAAATGCACGGGCTTGCCGTCCGGCGTAAACACGTCAAAGTTGCCGAAGCACTGCACTCTCAGCAGGGCGTTTTCCTTGGGAACGATGGGGAAGCGCAGTTCGCTGAGCTCCTCCTTGACCGCCTCAGCCGTGACCGGCTTCATGATGTAGCCGCTGGCTCTCAGGCGCATCGCGTCGCCGGTATACTCGCTGAAACCGGTGACAAAAATAATATTCATCTTCGGGTTGACGCCCTTCAGCTCCTTGGCGAGCTCCACACCGGTCATACCGCTCATGTGGATGTCCAGAAAGGCGATATCGCAGCCGTTCGCCTTCGCCTCATCCAGCAGATCCTCCGGCTCGTCAAACGCGAGGACATCCGCGTCCGGCTGAGCCTCCCTGATCGCCATTTCGAGCATTTGCAGCATCAATGCTTCGTCGTCAACGCACAATATCTTCATGATGTTGTTCCTCCTTTGGCAGCACGACCGTGGCGACCGTACCTTCGCCGATCGTACTGTTGATAATGACCTCAGCGCCGCACATTTCCTGAAGACGCCTGCGAATGTTTTCCATGCCGACATGCGACCGTCCGTCGTCCTTCTTTTCGTTGACGTCAAAGCCGGTGCCGTCGTCGGACACGATGATCTCATAGGCGGTATCGGTTTCCCTTGTCGCGATGGTCAGCGTACCGCCGCCGCGTTTCTTGCTGATGCCGTGCTTGACGGCGTTTTCAGCGAGCGGCTGGATACTCAGCTGCGGCAGCACGAAATCCGTCGTCTGGATGTCATAGACGATATTCAGCTTCTTGCCGAAGCGCAGCTTTTCGATATACAAATATTTTTTCAGGTGTTCGAGTTCCTGCTCAAACGGGATCGGCTTGGTCTGCTTGAGCGAATCCATGTTGCTTCTCAGGTATTGCGCAAAGGTGATCGTCGCCTGATGCGCCGTGTCGGGATCGAGTTTGCAGAGCATGGCGATCGAGGAGAGCGCATTGTACATGAAATGCGGCTGGATCTGCGACACCATGACGCTGACCTTGGCTTCGTACAGCTCCTTCTGCATCTTTTGATAGCGGATGGTTTCTTTATATTGTGTTCTCAGATCGATGACCAGCCGCACGATCTGATAGATCATGGTGACCGTAAGACCGAAGTTGTAGAAGTCGATATTGGCGAAGTGGAGGTAGTGGTTCAACGCGTCGATGATGATCGTGATCGCCAGCGGGATCCATGAAACCAGCACCCACATGGCTTTGGCATTGCTGCGCGTTTCGACGAACAGCAGCACCGCCATCAGTATCGCGCAAGCGCCGGTGAAGGCGAAGATATACGGAGAGAACGCGTGCAGATCCATCACGGCGGTCAGGTGGAGCACCACGCCGGTGACTGTCAGCACCAGATAGAGCGTCGCCGCGACATTGGCGATCGCGCGCGGCACACTGCGTTCCAGATTGGATTTGAGATAGAGAATGATCGTCAGAATGAAGAGCGCGTTCACCAGCTCATGGATCATCATACAGACGGTCGAATCAATGATCCACATGTTGAGATAGTCGCTGATGGTGTGAACGATCACAAACAGTCCCCAGAAGAAGCACAAACCGCCGAAGGTGAGGTATTTATAATCCACCTTTCCCAGAATAAAGCCGGCGATGGGGAAGAAGAACAGACCGAAAAAGCAGACCAGCACGAACAGCAGCACCACCGGCAGCGCCGTAAAGAAGAACTGCATATACTTGCCGTTGCTGTAGGAAAGCGTCGCGCTGAAGCAGTCCGCCAGCTCCGCCTGCGGCGCGTCGTAGGGATAGGTGATCTCGAGCGTGTATTCTTTTTCGGGGTTGAAATAATGTTGCGCGATATCGTTTTCGAGCTCGTACACATAGTAACCGGGCGTGTCCGGCATCCGGATCTGCAGACGTTGCTGCGGGAAGGTATCGCGAACGAAATCGTCCCAGTCGCCGTATTCTTTCTTGATCGCTTCCTCGCCGTGTGCCTCCACCATCTCATTGTAGATATCCTCGGGAGAGAGAAACTGGTGTCCGATCACCGTTCCACCCTTATCGTCATAGATCGTATACCAGACATTCTGCGAGGAAATCGTCAGATTGGTGATTAAAGAGAATTCTTCCAGCGGCTTTCCTTTGATGACTGCCTTGCGGAACGGCTGATTGATCGGTTCGTCCACGGAAAAATCCTGCCATTCGCCGTCGTCGATCGAGAGCTTTCCTTCCAGAAAACTGCTTAATTCGGTGGAAAAATTCATATCCATAAAGGAGAACACGCCTATTGCCACCGTGCCGGCAAGCAGAACGGCGATGATGACAAACAGCACGAACGTCCACCTTTTGCTTCTTAAAACATTGATTACCGGTCTCATTTGTCAATACGCTTGTCGCAGAAGTCGCACATCTGCATGCCGAGTTTTTCGTAAGCGCGGTTGGGCAGATAGGACTCGGGTTGGGTGATACATTTCGGATTGGAGCAGCGGTGCTCGCTGATAAAGGTCTCCCTTTCGCTGAGCATGAAGTCCTCATCCTGCAAAAGCAGCAGGATCAGCGCCATCCTGCCGAACATGCCGTACTGCGCCTGCTTGAAATACAGCGCTCTCGGGTCGTCGTCGATGTCGACAGTGATCTCGTTGACTCTGGGCAGGGGATGGAGGATGATCATATCCTCTCTGGCGAGCGCCAGCTTTTCCTTGTCGAGCACAAAGACGTTCTTCTGCGCTTCGTAATCCTCGGCGCTCTTGAAGCGCTCGCGCTGGATGCGCGTCATATAGAGCATGTCGAGGTCTTTGATCGCGTCCGCGAGACTGTGCGAGATCTCATAGTGACAGTGATTCTTTTCCAAGATGTCGATGATATAGATCGGAACGCTCAGTTCCTCTGTGGAGATCAGCACAAAGGAATTGTTTTCGTATTTTGCCAGCGCCTTGATCAGCGAGTGAACGGTTCTTCCGTTGAGCAGATCGCCGCATACGCCGATTTTCAGGTTGTCGAGCCTGCCTTTTTCGCAGGAGAGCGTAACGATATCCGTCAAGGTCTGCGTCGGATGCAGATGACCGCCGTCACCGCAGTTGATCAGCGGGACTTCCGAGTACATCGAAGCCGCCATCGCGGTACCCTCCACCGGGTGACGGATCGCGATGATATCCGCGTATCCGCTGATGACCGAGATGGTGTCCTTGAGGTTCTCGCCCTTGGCGACCGAGGAATTCATCGGATTGTCAAAGCCGATGGTTCTGCCGCCCAGCTTGAGCATCGCGGTCTGAAACGACATCTGCGTTCTGGTGCTCGGTTCATAAAAGAGCGTCGCCAAAATCTTTCCGTCGCAGGCGTGCCGGAAATCCGCCGGACTCTGCATGATCTTCCGTGCCTTTCTGACCAGCTTGTCGACCTGTTCCACAGACATCGACTCAAGGTCAATTAAGTTCTTATTCGTCATAACCACACACCCTTTTTTATGATCTGATAATAGTTTATCACATCAGCGGCAAAATTGGAAGTTACAAATGAAAAAATATGCAAGAAATGTGTGATTGTAAATTTGACAGTATAATTTCAGAAAATATGGCAAAGAAAAAGTATCAAAAACCTGATTTAAATGGAACCTATCAGTGAGTCATTCTGAGGGCAACGCCCGAAGAATCTCGGTAGCAAACGCGTGATAGACGCTGCAAATATAGGCGTTATATCATGAGTCCTACTTGAGATTCTTCGCTCCGCTCTCCGGTGTATGGATTGTGTTACCCAATCGGCTTTGCCTCTTGGACACAATCTCAAGAATGACACGAGGAAAGGCTTTGCCGGGCACGGTCGCTTCGAGTCCGGTCGCCTACATGCTAAAAAAATCAAGGGATATCCGCTGGATATCCCTTGATTTTTGGTGCCGGTGACCGGACTCGAACCGGTACGGTATCGCTACCGGCGGATTTTGAGTCCGCTACGTCTGCCAATTCCATCACACCGGCAATTACCGTTCTCTATTATACATGACCTTTCCGAAAAAATCAAGTCTTAATTTTTGCCTCCGTCAAAATGATTAAAAACTGTATAATAATTTACACAAATTGACAGATATTTTATTTCAATCATAAAAAATCAATTTTAATTCGATTTCGGTTGCTAAAAATCTGAATTTACGCTATAATATAGGCGTATTGGTATTTTCAAACTGATGTAAAAATGGAGGAATCATCAATGGAAAAGAAAGAAATGCTCTACGAAGGCAAAGCCAAAAAAGTCTATGCTACCGAAGATCCTGCTCTGGTAATCGTTTCCTACAAGGACGACGCGACCGCATTCAACGGCGAGAAGAAGGGTACGATCGTCGGCAAGGGCGTCGTCAACAACCGTATGAGCAACTTCATGTTCAAGCTGATTGAAAAGAACGGTGTTCCCACCGACTATGTCGAGGAGCTCAATGACCGTGACACTGTTCTCAAAAGAGTTCAGATCGTTCCTCTCGAGGTTATCGTCAGAAATAAGGCTGCCGGTTCCTTCTCCAAGCGCTTCGGCGTTCCCGAAGGCACCGCTTTTAAGTGCCCGACTTTGGAATACTGCCTCAAGGATGACGCGCTCGGCGATCCGATGATCAACGACAGCCAGATCATCGCCATCGGTGCGGCTACCAAAGAGGAACTCGACACCATTGCGAAATACACCATGAAGATCAACGAGATCATGGTCGCCTTCT
>CAMKSB010000067.1 GCA_946415335.1 uncultured Clostridia bacterium | reverse complement strand
ATCATCATTTTACGGGCTACTGCCTTTTCATCTGCCGCAGGAACAGCACTACCGCCAGAGCGAACAGAACAACGGCATAGCCGAGCACCCACCAAAGATGAGGAAGAATCCCGCCGTAATTTCCTGCTATTACCGCGCGTTCCATCTCTACCGCGTGTACGAACGGAAGCGCGTAGGAAATCTTCTTGAACACGCCGCCCACCAGCTCGAGGTCGAACCATATTCCGGACATCCAAGCCGTGAGATTCGTCAGCAACGCGCCGCATATTCCTCCGACCTGTTTATCGGTCAGAACACTGCCGAAGAGCAGTCCCATTGATATGAAAAGAAAGGAAACGGGCACGACAAGCAGCACCGCAAAAAGTACATTGACCGTGATTTCGAGTCCGAGCACAAAGGCGGCGATATAACAGATAACGCACTGTGCGACGGAAAACGGGATCATGGGCAATACGTAGCCGAGGATAAAGTCCGCCGGAGTCAGCGGCGTTGTATACAGGCGCTGGAGCAGGGCGCTTTTTCTGTCCTTTGAGATAACGGTCGCCGAGAACAAGGTCATAAACGACAGACCGAAAACCGTTATTCCGGGAGCGAGGCGTTCGATCTCGAACAGCTTGACGGGGATGTTGGCTTGGATCACGCTCAAAAGCAACAGCAGAACAAGCGGAAAGCCTATTCCGAAAAACAGGGTAAGCGGATCGCGGATGATCTCCTTCGCGTTTCTGTTCGCAAAAGTGAGCATTCTCATTTTGACTCCCCCTTTACCAAACGGACGAACGCCTGCTCAAAGTCGTCAGCGCCTGCCGCTTCCTTAATTTTTTCGGCTGAGTCACAAATGAGCAGCCTTCCGTTTTTCATGATCGCGATACGGTCGGACAGCGCCTCGGCTTCTTCCATGTAATGCGTAGTCAGAATGATCGTCACCTTTCCCTTGATCGAACGTATCAGCTCCCAAAGGTCGCTGCGCACAAGCACGTCTAGTCCAAGCGTAGGCTCGTCGAGAAACAAAATCTCGGGCTCGCTGATGAGCGCCATGGCGATACTCAGCCTGCGCTGCCAGCCGCCCGAAAGCTTTCCGGCTTTCTTCTTTATCACTTCGTTAAGCTCCAGCAACTCGGTTAGTTCGCTGATCTTGGCGTTTCGCTTCTCCTTTGAAAAGCCGTGGACGCCGCAGATCAACTCAAGGTTTTCGCGGACACTCAGCCCCGGCGCTACTGCGGTTTCCTGCGGAGAGACGGCTATGAATGATTTTACCGCCGCGGCGTCCCTGCAAATGCTTTTTCCGTTCAGAAAAGCGTCGCCGCTTGTTGGCTGAGTCAGGCAGGACAGCATTTTGATCGTGGTGGTTTTTCCTGCTCCGTTCACACCGAGCAGAGAGAAAAGCTCGCCCCTGTGTACCGAAAGGGTGAGGTTATCCACTGCGACGACGACTCTGTACTTTTTCGTCAAGCCCTCTATTTTGATTGCTTCCATTTTTATCACTCCATTCCGTATTGCTTGCGCAGCCCCTGATAGGAATCAGTCAGCATTTTACTGACAAGTTCGGGATCAAGTTCGACGTAGCCCGTCGCGAACATTACGGCTATGCCGTGAACCAAAGCCCACATCTCAAGGTGGAACAGCTTAACGTCAAGTCCGCTGAGTCCGGTCTGCTTGTGTACGATCGACTCCATTTTGTCCGAGAGGTCTGTTGATTCGGGGATAACTTCACCCGAACGGTCGCGCATATACAGGAGCTTGAACAGCTCCTTTTCTTCCTTGGCAAAACGAATGTACGCCATACCTCCCGCCTTGTATTCGGGGTACTTGCCGTCCTCGACTTCCCTGCGCATATACTCGCGTGACAGCTCTTCCGCTTTATCAACGACGGCAAGTCGCAACTCATCTATCGTCGCAAAATTCGAATAAACCGGCTGGGTAGAGCAGTTCAATTCGGCGGCGACAGCCCTTGCGTTTATCGCCTGTGCGCCCTTGCTGCGGATGATTTCGACAGCGGCGCTGATAATATCGTCCTTTGTAACCTTGATCTTTGGCGGCATAGTGTACCTCCTATAAATTTTTTATGTTATATAACACTTGTTATTTTATCCCGATACGCATCTTTTGTCAATAGGTTCACAAAAAAATGCCAAGCAGGAAATCATCCTACTTGGCGATTTAATTATAATTCTAAATTAGAAATTTACTCCCATTCCACCGTTCCGGGCGGCTTGGAGGTGATGTCGTAGACGACGCGGTTGACGTATTTGACTTCGTTGATGATGCGGTTGGAGACGCTGCCGAGGATATCGTAGGGGATCTTTGCCCAGTCGACGGTCATGAAATCGTCGGTGGTGACCGCGCGAATGGCGATCAGCTCGGCGTATGTGCGTGCGTCTCCCATTACGCCGACGGTCTTGACGCCGGGAAGCACGGCGAAATACTGGCTCATCTTGTCGGCATAGCCTCGTTTTTCCATCTCATCGCGGAGGATCGCGTCGGCTTCCTGCAAAATCCTGACGCGCTCGGCGGTGACTTCGCCGATGATGCGGACGCCTAAGCCGGGACCGGGGAACGGCTGCCGCCATACCAGATCATGCGGCAATCCCAGCTTCTCGCCTACCGCTCTGACCTCGTCCTTGAACAAGTCTTTCAGCGGTTCGATGACGTCTTGGAAGCTGATGTCCTTGGGAATCTCCACCTGATTATGGTGGGTTTTGATTTTGGCGGCGTCGCCCTTGCCGCTCTCGATCCTGTCGGGATATATCGTGCCTTGGGCGAAAAAGCCGGAGCCGAAGCTCTCGCGAATCTCGTTCCAGAATACGTTATAAAACTCAGTACCGATGATCTTGCGCTTTTCCTCCGGGTCGGTCACGCCCTTGAGCTTGGCGAGGAATTCGTCCTGACAGTTGACGCGGACAAAGTTCATGTCAAACAGCTTGGTGAAGGTCTGCTCGACAAAGTCGCCTTCCCCCTTGCGCATGAGTCCCTGATCGACAAAAACGCAGGTGAGCTGCTTGCCGACCGCCTTGCTGATCAAAGCGGCCGCGACGGAGGAATCCACGCCGCCGGACAGTCCAAGGACAACACCCTTGTCGCCTACCTGCTCGCGAATCTGCGCGACGGTGGTCTCGATGAAGTTGTCCATCTTCCAGTCGCCCTTGCATGCGCAGACGTCGTACAAAAAGGCTTTGAGCATATCGTTACCGTGCTCGGTGTGATTGACCTCCGGATGGAACTGCACGCCGTAGAGCTTCTTTTCGGCGTTCGCCATCGCTGCGACGGGACAGTTGTCGGTGGTTGCCGAGACGACAAAGCCTTCGGGAACCTGATTAATGTAGTCGCGGTGACTCATCCAGGAAATGCCCTCGGCAGGAATATTCTTGAAAAGAATATTATCGTTGTCATAGCGCGTCAGCGTCTTGCCGTATTCGCTCACCGCGTCGTCAGTCGCGGAAACCACGTTGCCGCCAAGTGCGTACGCCATCAGCTGACAGCCATAGCAGATGCCGAGAACCGGAATGCCTAGCTTAAAAATCTCCGGCGTGTAATGCGGAGAGCTTTCGTCATAGACGCTGTTGGGACCTCCTGTGAAAATAATGCCCTTGGGATCGATCTTCTTGATCGTCTCGATATCCGTCGTGTACGGAAGTATCTCGCAGTAGACTTGGTACTCGCGTACCCTGCGCGCGATCAGCTGGTTATACTGACCGCCGAAATCAAGCACAATGACTGTTTCCTTGCTCATAACCTTTCCCCTTTCATTAAGCACAAGGGGCTGTCTCAGATAAGACAGCTCCCTTTAGTATATCTATAGATAATATCGTTTCTGGAAGGACCGTTGGACACCATCTTGATGGGTACGCCGATCTCCTTCTCTGCAAACTCAATATAGTCGCGGCATGCCTGGGGAAGCTCGTCGTAGTTCTTGATTCCGGAGATAGAGCACTTCCAGCCGGGCAGTTTTTTGAGAATGGGCTTGCATCTTTTGAGCTTGGTTGTTGACGGGAAGTAGTCGATCACTTCGCCGTCGAGCTCATAGCCGACGCAGACGGGGATCTCATCGAGATAGCCGAGGACGTCGAGCACGGTAAAGGCAACCGCAGTGGCGCCCTGCACCATGCAGCCGTAACGGGTGGCAACCAGATCCAGCCAGCCCATACGTCTCGGTCTGCCGGTGGTCGCACCGAATTCACCGCCGTCTCCGCCGCGTCTGCGCAGTTCGTCGGCTTCGTCGCCGAAGATCTCGGAAACAAATTCGCCGGCGCCTACCGCGCTGGAATACGCCTTGACGACCGTGATGATCTCTTTGATCTCATAGGGCGGGATACCTGCGCCAACCGCGCCGTAACCGGCGATGGTGTTGGAGGAGGTAACCATGGGATAGATACCGAAATCGGTGTCCTTCAAAGAGCCAAGCTGACCTTCCAGAAGGATATTCTTGCCCTCTTTGAGCGCGTTATGGATGAGCATAAACGCGTCGCCCACGTAGGGAGCAAGCTGCTCCTTGTACTCCATCAGCTTATCGAAGATCTCTTCCTCGGTGATAGCGGGCTTGTTGTAGAGATTCTTGAGGATCGCGTTCTTGATCTCGAGCGCATGATGGATCTTCTCCTTCAAGGAATCGGGATCATCGTAGAGTTCGTTGATCTGGAAACCGATTTTGGAATACTTATCGGAATAGAAAGGCGCAATACCACTCTTGGTGGAACCGAAGGAATTTTTGCCGAGACGCTCCTCCTCGTAGCAGTCGAAGGCTACGTGGTAGGGCATGACGATCTGCGCGCGGTCGGAAATGACGACCTGCGGCGTGGGTACGCCTCTGTCGGCGAGTTCTTTCATCTCCTTGACGAAATTCTCTACGCTGAATGCAACGCCGTTGCCGATGATGTTGATGATATTCTGATGAAATACGCCGGAAGGAAGCTGGTGAAGCGCAAATTTGCCGTAATCGTTGATGATGGTGTGACCGGCGTTCGCGCCACCCTGAAAGCGGATGACGATGTCGCTGTCACTGGCGAGTACGTCAGTGATCTTGCCCTTGCCTTCGTCGCCCCAGTTGGCGCCTACGATTGCTTTTACCATGGTTGTTTCTCCTTACTGATATGTGAACTTATACGTTGATTTCAGGTTTGTCGGAAGCGATATCCTGATATTTTTCAAGCGCGGGAGCGACGTAATCGTTGAGGAAATCCTCGGTCTGCTCCTTGGCTCTGCCGGTGTATTTCTCCGGCTGGAGGATGCTTTCGAGCTCCTCGAGCGTCACGCCAAAGGCTTCGTCAGCCGCGATGCGCTGCAGAAGGTCGTTCTCGCCGCCTTCCTCCTTGATGACCTTGGAGGCTGCCATGGAGTGAACGCGGATGCGCTCGTGAAGCTGCTGACGGTCGGCGCCGCGCTTCTTGACGGCGTCCATCATGATGTTCTCGGTCGCCATAAAGGGAAGCTCCTTGCGGAGTCGCTGCTCGATGACCTTGGGATAAACCACCAGACCGTCCGCGACGTTCGCGCAGAGAGACAGCACGCCGTCGATCGCGAGGAAAGCCTCGGGAACGCTCAGGCGCTTGTTGGCGCTGTCGTCAAGGGTGCGCTCAAACCACTGGGTCGCCGTGGTAAAATAGCCGTTGAGCACGTCGACCATCACGTAACGCGACAGGGAGCCGATACGCTCGCTTCTCATGGGGTTGCGCTTGTACGCCATCGCGGAGGAACCGATCTGGTTCTTCTCAAACGGCTCCTCTACCTCCTTAAGGTGCTGGAGCAAGCGGATGTCGTTGGAGAATTTCGCCGCTGACTGCGCAATGCCTGCCAGAACATTGAGGAACTGGGAATCAAGTTTGCGTGAATAGGTCTGACCGGAGACCGGGAAACAAGCCTTGTAGCCCATCTTTTCGGCGATCTTCTGATCAAGCGCCTTGCACTTCTCGTGATCGCCGTCGAACAGCTCCAAAAAACTCGCCTGGGTGCCGGTGGTACCCTTGGAGCCGAGGAGCTTTGCCTTGGAAAGCTGATATTCCACGTCCTCTAAGTCCATCAGGAATTCATGGATCCAGAGGGTCGCTCTCTTGCCTACCGTGGTCGGCTGCGCCGGCTGGAAATGGGTGAACGCCAGCGTCGGCAGCGCCTTGTACTGGTCGGCAAACTGAGAGAGGTTGCGGATAACGGTGATCAGCTTGTTGCGGATCAGCTGCAAGCCCTCGGTCATGATGATGATATCGGTGTTGTCGCCGACGTAGCAGGAGGTCGCGCCGAGATGGATGATACCCTTCGCGTTAGGGCACTGCACACCGTAAGCGTAGACGTGAGACATCACGTCATGGCGCACCAGCTTTTCTCTCTCCTGCGCGACTTCGTAGTTGATGTCGTCGGCATGGGCTTTCAGTTCGTCGATCTGCTCCTGCGTAACAGGCAGACCGAGCTCCTTTTCCGCCTCGGCAAGCGCGATCCAGAGTCTTCTCCAGGTGCGGAACTTCTTGTCGGGAGAAAAGATATATTTCATTTCCTTGCTCGCGTAACGCGCGGACAAGGGGGATTCGTAACAGTCCTTACTCATTGGAACCGTCCTTTCCTGAACATTTATTGTCAAAATTCATGCCGCCGCGCTCCTTGCCTTTGAAGGTCTCCTTCGTGATATCCGCAGGATACTCGCCGGTGAAGCAGCCCTGACAGAAGCCGACAGGCGCGAAATTGATCATTTCGTGTAGGCGCTCGACCGGCAGATAACCGAGAGAATCGGCGCCGCTGAGCTTGGTGATCTCCTCGATCGTGTGATTGCAGGCGATCAACTCTCCGCGAGACGGAATGTCGGTGCCGTAGTAACACGGCCACATGAACGGCGGCGAACTGATGCGCATATGGACTTCCTTGGCGCCCGCGTCACGCAGCATGGTGACGATACGGTCGACGGTCGTACCTCTCACGATACTGTCGTCGATCATCACGACGCGCTTGCCGCGAACCATGTCCGCGATCGGGTTGAGCTTGATGCGCACGCTTTTCATGCGCTCCTTCTGCGTGGGCTTGATGAAGGTTCTGCCGATATAGGAATTCTTGACGATCGCCTTTTCGTAGGGGATGCCACTTTCCTCTGAATAGCCGATCGCCGCGTCGATACCGGATTCCGGCACGCCGATCACCATGTCGGCTTCGACCGGGAACTCACGCGCCAAGATCCTGCCGGCTTGCTTGCGCGCTTCGTACACGCTCACGCCGTCGATAAAGGAATCGCTGCGCGCAAAATAGATATATTCAAAAATGCAGAGAGATTTCTTTTTTTCGCCGAAATCGGGCTTCATGCTGCGCACGCCGTCCTGATCGACGATGATGATCTCGCCGGGCTCGACGTCGCGGACAAACTCTGCGCCGCAGGCGTCCAGCGCCGCGCTCTCGCTCGCGAACACATAGGAACCGTTATATTTTCCCATGCAAAGCGGACGGAAGCCGTGAGGATCACGCGCCGCGATCAGCTTGCGCGGACTCATCACCAGAAGCGAATACGCGCCCTTGATATTGAGCATGGTGTTGGCGACCGCTTCCTCGACGGAATGACAGTTCAGACGCTCACGCGCGATAACGTAACAAATGACCTCGGAGTCGATCGTCGTCTGGAAGATCGCGCCCTTCTGCTCAAGCTGACGGCGAATCTCGATCGCGTTGGTGAGATTGCCGTTATGCGCCACGGAAAGCGTACCCTTGACATAACGCATAACAAGCGGCTGTGCGTTTTCGAGCACAGAGCCGCCTGCAGTGGAATAACGGACATGGGCAATGCCCATCTGTCCGTTGAGGGAATCGAGGATGCTGTTGTTGAACACCTCGGACACAAGTCCCATGTTTTTGTGATAATCTATAACGCCTTCATCGGAAACAGCGATGCCGCAGCTCTCCTGACCTCTGTGCTGGAGCGCCAGAAGTCCGTTGTAGCAGGCATAGGCAGGATCAATGCTGCCGTCGCTGAAGATTCCGAATACGCCGCACTCCTCGTGCAGCCCTTCTTTTGCAAAACTGTCGAAAGAATAATTCAAAATTTCACCATCCGATATGCTGGTTGCGTTCATCACTCTCAGTCGGCAAGTCCGACTCTCTTCATCATCTCGGCATACGCCTCTTCTACGCCGCCCATGTCACGACGGAAACGGTCTTTGTCGAGCTTCTCCTGCGTGTCGACATCCCAGAAGCGGCAGGTGTCGGGAGAGATCTCGTCCGCGAGAATGATCGTGCCGTCGGCAAGTCTGCCGAATTCGATCTTGAAGTCGATGAGGTCAACCTTGCACTCCTTGAAGAAGGCGACCATGATCTCGTTGATCTTCATGGTGTATTTCGCAATGGTGTCGAG
>CAMKSB010000066.1 GCA_946415335.1 uncultured Clostridia bacterium | reverse complement strand
TTGATCTAGACGCAATTTCAAGTATATCACGTGGAGCAACGTGACTTTTCTTTTTTTCAGTTTTTACCCACTGGTTCTAGGGATGAGCCGAAAAAGCCCGATTTTATCGGGCTTTTTTCCATTTCAGAGCCGTGATATTTTTGTCACGAAACGTAGATGTAAATCGGTTATTTCGCAGTTTTTGGGAACCGAACTTCCGTAAAGAGAAAATATCATCAGCAGAATATTTTACATACGGGAAAAGATGAGCAAAAAATCATAAATTGCAGTCGATAAAATCGAACCAGAAGCGAACGCCGGTTTCGGTGTTGTCGAAGCCG
Source organism: uncultured Clostridia bacterium (assembly GCA_946415335.1). Classification (GTDB taxonomy): domain Bacteria; phylum Bacillota; class Clostridia; order Oscillospirales; family Acutalibacteraceae; genus Ruminococcoides. Next base: position 8,276 of record CAMKSB010000066.1, on the reverse strand, counting down.
CATTTGGTGTGCTCCAGAAGGGCGATCTCCTTGATGATATACAGACCTAAGCCGGTGTTTTCAGTGCCTTCGGGCGAGGTGGTGAAGGCTTCCGTCCAGATTTTTTCCTTGATCTCGTCGGGGATATTTCTGCCGTGGTTTTCTACGGAGAGACGGACGGCTTGTTTGTGCTCCCGGAGGGATACTTCGATCACCGTGTTTTTATCGGCGTTTTGCACCGCGTTGGAGAGATAATTCTTGAATACATACTCCACATACTCCTTCACGGCATGGAGCCTGAGACCGGGAGCGATATCCGTGTGCAGCTCCAGCCGGCGCGAATGGACATAGGCACGGCGGCTGTCGCACAGAGAGACGATCAGCGCGCTGATATCAAACTCCTGCGCTTCCTTATCGTTCAGCCTGCGTTCGTCCACTGTCAACTGCAGCACATTGCTGATCATCTTGTTCATCTTATTGATCTCTTCCATGGCGGACTGATAATAATAATCCTTCTTTTCCTGTTCCTTGCAGGCGCTGATCATTTCCACCTGACTGGAGATCACCGCGAGCGGCGTTTTCAGATCGTGCGTAATACTCCGCAGCAGCATCCGCCGCGATTGTTCGTACTCCTTCATATAGCGGTTATCCTCGCGGAGCACAAAATTATAGTTTTCCAGATTGTTGATGTTTTCTTGAATGGTGTCCGCCATTTTGTTGACGCTTTGCGTCAGCTCGCCGATCTCATCACGGCGTACCTTGCCCTGACAGCGCACCGAGAGGTTGTTTTGGGAGATCTCACGCGCGACCGCGGTGACCTCCTTGATGGATTTGACGGACGGAGAGATCGCGAGATAGAGAGCGACGGAGCAGATCAAGATATAGCCGATCACGACGATGCCCAGTATGCGGTTGGAAAAGTCAAACACCAGATCCACGCCGCTGAGACTGTCCTTGATCTGGATGTAGTAGGTTTTGCCGTCCGCGTTATGGCAGGTATACATCCTGACGGCAGGCTCGTCGTCGACCTTTGCATAGTACGGCTCGGAATCCTCCTGAAAGCGCTCTGTTTTATCGCTGAACAGATTCGTGATCAGGTTTTTATGATATCCCAGCTCAAACGAGGAATACAGCGGCTCAAAGTCCTTGTCAAATACATAGACGCGGTAGGACGCGCCGGAATCGCTGAAAAACTTTCCCAGAGCCTCCTTGCCGAACGGCTCGACCTTCTTGATATTCTCCGCAAATTCGGCGACGCGGCGCGTTTCCTGTTCAATGTACATCCTTTGCTGCAGCACAAAATAGACGGGCGCCATGATGCCTGCCAGCAGCGCGACCGCCGCGACGATGACGATGATCAGCTTGATTGTCAGTTTATTCTTCATGATCGACCTCGAATTTATAACCTACGCCGTAGACGGACACGATGTAGTCGCTGTGTTTGCCCAGCTTTTTTCTCAGCTGCTTGATGATGGTGTCCACCGTTCGCAGATCGCCGAAATAGCTGTTGCTCCAAACTCTGTCGAGGATCGTATTGCGGCTCATCACGATGCGCTCGTTTTGCGCGAACAGCAGCAGAACGTCGTATTCGCGCGGTGTGGTGGCGATCGGCTCTCCGTCCAGACAGACCTTTCGTTCTCCGGTGTTCAGCCGCAGAGCGCCTTTGACAAGCTCGCCTTTATCCGCGGAAAGCCGTCCGCTGCGCGCCAGCAGCGCGTTGATGTGCTCCTTCAAAACGCTCAGCAAAAAGGGCTTGGTGATGTAATTATCCGCGCCGAGTTGAAACCCCCTGATCTGTTCTCTTTCGGATTCGCGTGCGGAGAGGATGATCACGGGAATGTCGGAGGTTTCCCGAACGCTTTTGAGGATATCAAATCCGTCGATATCCGGCAGCATGCCGTCGAGCAGGATGATGTCAAGCGCTTCGCCGAGCTCCCTGAACCGGTTCAGCGCGGTATTTCCGTCGGGACAGGCGATGACCTGAAACTCGTTCATCTGCATATAGTCCTGTATCGTGCTGCGCAGCTTGTCGTCGTCCTCCACCAAGAGGATCGCGATCTGTTTGCTCATGTCATACCGCCTCCTTGCTAACCATTATAACATAAATTTTGATAGAAAAATGATAAATCTACACATTTATATCAATTTTTTGTGATTAAATGATAAAAGAAATATACCGACTTGGAAAAAAACGGAGGTTAGTGTATGGGAAATAAAAAGAGGATCATCATTTGCGCCGTCATCATCGCCGTATTAACCGCCTTAGGCGCGGCGGCGTTCGTATTCCTTGCGCCGAATTTGCTCGAGGGAGATTGGGAGCTGGTCGTCAATCCCGAGGTCGCGAAAGCCACGATTGACGAAGCGGAAAGCGCGCAGAAGGTCTACTATTCCTTCGGCAAGCCCGGCGAATACGGCGACGGCAAGTACAAAACCTTCTACGACGGCGGCGTTGAGGAAGGCGATTATAAGCTATCGGAAAAGGACGGCAAAAAGACGATCGATATGGGTACGGGCGAGCTGGCGTATGTCATCACCGGCTCCAAGTTCTTCGGTGGCGCGACGCTGACGATCACCTATCCCGAAACGACCGACGGGCAGACAGGTCAAACAACAGAAGCGCAGGATTATATTTTCAAGACGGCAAAAGCGCCGGATTACGAAAAGGAATGCTATGCTTCCTTTGAAACCGACAAGGCGCTGACGGGAAAATGGACGACAAAGGAACGAACGCTTTCTTATTTCACGAGCGATCTGTCCTACACGGAAACCGTTGCGTTCAAGGACAACGGCATCATGACGATACACTATGAGAGCAAGGAGCTGGCGCTCGACAGGGTGATGTACTACGCCTATACCGCAAAGGACGGCGGACTGACCTTTAGCCCCGTCACCGATAAGGAAACGACCTATACGGTCGCCTATGAGCCCGGCAGGGAAGGGGAGCTGAGATTCACGGACGACCAAACGACGGCTTCCATATTTGCCGACGCGTTCTTCTCCGACGTCACGTATCAAAGGGCTGAATAAGCACAGCCTTGACAATATGCAAAAGAAAGGATGATTCTATGAAAACAAACCGTTGCAAGCGCTTGCTGTCGCTGCTTTTGGTGACGGCGCTGCTGCTCGGTATGGCAGTCGTGAGCTTCACGTCGACCTCGGCAGCGGAAAGCAACGCGCAAACCGTGGGCGAAGCCTCCAACGCGGAACCTGCGAAGAACGATTATCAGGTCGTGTCGCCGGTGCCGTCGGGCTCCTCGATCGAGCCGATCACACAGCCGCCGCGTCTCAGTTCGCTGCAGGGCAAAAAGATCGCGCTCGTCGGCGGCAGCTTTTCCGCTTCCGTGACACACGCGGTCATCAGAGATCTGCTTGAACAGAATTTCAACTGTATCACCTATTACATGACCGACGAGATCGGCAAGAGCGGTACCTACAACCCCAACAGTCCCAGCGACAAGTCCAAGGATTTCCAGCAAAAGATCCAAGACTACGGTATTGACGCGGTCATCTCCGGCAACTGCGGCTGCGGCATTTGCACCGTCAAGGAAACCGGCAACGGTCTTGCCGCCGAATATGTAGGGATCCCCGCGGTCGTTGTGGGAGCAGAGGCGTTTGTGCCGCAGATCGAGTCCACCGGCTACAACCGCGGCGTACCTGTCGTCAGAACCGCCGCTTATCCCGGCGCGTTTGCCAGCGACACCACCGAGGAACAGGAGAGAAAGGCGAGAGAGGTATTATATCCGCAGATCGTTACCGCGCTCACCACACAGATCACGCAGGCGGAGATAGACAGGATCGCCGGCGCGATCGCCGGCGTCAGCCATGACGATATCGTCTTTACCGGTTCTCACGAGCGCGTTCAGCAATTTTATGAAACCAGCGAAATGTCCGACGGACTGACGGTCGTGCCGCCTACGCGAGCAAAGGTGGAATACTATCTGCAATACACCACCTACGGCGCGACCGATATCGTCAATTCAAGAAACGGTCAGGTGCAGGACGTGCCTCCTGCCAACAAGCAGATTTACGCCTACCATGTAGCGGCTAACGCGATCATGGCAGGCTGTCCGCCGGAATACATGCCGCTTTGTATCGCGATCGTCAGATGCTTTGCCAACGGCAACTTTTACAAGTCGCTTGCCAGTACGCACGGCTGGACGCCCTATGTTCTGGTCAGCGGACCGATCGCGCGTCAGCTCGGCTTTTCCTATGAGGACGGCATGATCAACAAGGAAGCCAACAAGCTGTTGGGCAGGTTCATTTCTCTGGCGATGCTGAATCTTGCCGGATACAAAATCAAAGAAAACCGCATGGGCACCTTCGGCTATCTGCTGCCGTTCGCCTTTGCCGAGGACGAGCAGACCTGTCTTAGAATCGGCTGGAATCCCTACCATGTTGAAAAGGGCTACGACCTCAACACGAGCGTCGTCACCTGCGGCTCTACCCTTACCTGGGGCAATCCGGTCGAGATCGGCACGACCGACGCGGAAAAAGCCATCCAGCTGCTTGCGTGGGACGTGACCGAGAAGCAGCAAAACGGCTTGGGCAACACCAATCCGCGCGAGGCGCGTATGATCTGGCTGACCAAGGACGCCGCGACAACGATCGCCGGCGGCTGCGGCTCCAAGACCGAATTGCAGACCGTGTTGAAGGAAACGGCGCGCAGACCGCTGTGGATGCGCACCTACGCGCACTACTGGGCGAACACCGGCTCCAAGATCCACATGAACACGTCCTTTGACGAGCACTACAACGACATCAAGAGCGGCGCGTCAACGGAAAACGTCGAGCGCGATTACGTATCCGCCACACCGTCGCCGCAGTGGCTCCGGGGCGTTGTGCCGTTTGAGACCATCGATACCACGCAGACCATCAGCGAAGGTAACACCGGCTTTGTGATCACCGGCGGCGACGTCAGCAGCCAGATCCAGATCATGCCGGGCGGCGACTGCTGTTCGTTCAACGTCAATCTTCCGCGCAACTGGGACGAGCTCGTTGCGCGTGAAGGCTACAGTCCGCTCAGTAATTACCATCTGCAACAGTAATACGGAAAGGATGATACTATGAAATCAAAGAATTTTTATCGTGTGATCTCCGTAATGCTGTGTTTGCTGACCGCAACGAGCCTGTTTGTTCCGCTGACGGCAGGCGCCGCGGTATTACAGGACGGTTACGAACACGAATACGAAGCGCAGGGCAAAACCTACCAAAGCCTCGGTATACTGGAGGATCAGTACGACCTGATCGAGCCTGTCAATAACCGTTTTCCCATCATTTCCCCGAACAGTCAGTATGACGCTTCCTATCCGCCGTTGTTCACCGGCACTTACCAACAAGTTGAAGCCTATTTGAAGGAACACGGCATGACCGACGGCATGTCGATCGTTCCGCCGACCAAGATCAAGGCGGAAAAATTCCTCGGTTACTCCTCCTACGGCTACAACGACGTGGTTGCCACTGTCAGCGGCAGACAGGTCAAGGCGTATATGGTAGCCGCCAACGCGATTATGGCAGGCTGTTCGGCAGAGCATACGCCGGTCTGTATCGCCTTTGCGGAAGCGCTGAGCGACAATCATTACCTTGATTCCCTGAGATCGGGCAAGCTCACGCCGATGATGTATGTCAACGGTCCCGTCGCGCGTCAGATCGGCATCGACAATACGCAGGGCATGACGACCGAGGAAACGAACATCGCGATCGCGCGTTTTATGGAGCTCGCGCTGATCAACTTTGCCGGCATCCGCCGCACCAACGCGTTCGGCAACGTGCAGCCGCTGGTATTCTCGGAAAACGACGAGGTGTGCTTGCAGATCGGATGGACGCCGCATCATGTGGAAAAAGGCTGGCAGCTCAACGATAACGTCATCACGGCGACCTCGTTTGCTATGTGGGGCAACAACGTCACGCCTGCCACCGACCTGCCCGAAGAGATCATGAAGGTGCTCGCCTGGGATATCACCGAGAAAAACCTCGGCGGCTTGGGCAGCGCTTCGGTCAGCGACAACGCCAACGCCAAGCGGCTGATCTTCATCACGGAATCGGTAGCGACCGCCTTATCCAAAAAATACAAGTCAAAGGACGCGCTGGAAAACGCGCTGATCGAAAACGCACGCAGACCGCTCTGGATGCGCGCTTACGCTTACTACTACGCCAACACGGGCGGCGCGCTTACCAAATCCTTCCCGACCGTTTACGATGAATTGAAAGCCGCTCCGACGGAGGACGCAAAGGAAACGGCTTCTCCGGCGTGGATGAACGGCATCACCTATGCCAATATCGAAACAGTCGCCACCATGACCAAGGGCAACACCGACATCATCATTACCGGCGACAGCTCACGCAACAAAACGCAGGTCATGCCGGGCGGCGTTTCGGTGACAAAGAAAGTGAAGCTGTCAAACAGCTGGGATTCCCTTGTGACAAGCATGAATTACTTTCCGATCGCCGACTTCTATCTGACCGCGCAGAGCCACGCCATCACGCCGCCGTCAAGCACGCCTGCTGTATTGACAAACGGCACCTACCGCAATCTTGATCCGGCTTCCGGCGCCAACTACCTCACAAGAGCCGGCAGGGTATATTATGATGCTTCAACCAACACCCTGCACTATTACGCCAACGGCGCTTCCGCGAAATCTTCCGTTGCATTAGATCCCGTCGCCGACGCAGCCTTCATTGATTATCTGTCCAACATCGGCTACAACAGCTCGTTTACCGTTGCCAACCGCAAACTCACGGACGTCACCATCCGCTTTTCGTCCAATTCAAGTAAGCTGCATAACAACACCGTTGCGCTGACGAACGCTTCGTTCAGCGGACTCGGCTTGACGCTTCACGCCAACAACACCGCCAACAGCAACGCCGCAGGCGGTATCGCCAAGGACGGCGCGACGGTCGTGCTGTCGGACACCGTCACCTCTTACACCGTCAACCTCGACGGCGGTCTCGTCATGGGAGACGCGACGGACGCGGCATTTGTCAGGCTGAACGGTTCGGCCGTTACCGTTGATCCCGACGCGCAAACGGGCGCTGTCGCGGTGATCGGATCGCCCAATAACGACGGCACCTACAGAACGCTGACCTTTGTGAACAGCGGCGACGGCACCTATAAGATCACGTATAACACCGCCAACACCCTGTCCTATGCCACCGCGTCGGTTTATCTGAAGGGTACGTTCAACAGCTGGGGCAGCAACGACGTGTTTGCCAAAACGGACAACGCCGATATCGTCGTGCTGACCAAAGACCTTGCGGCAGGCAGCTATGAATTCAAGCTGTTTGACGCGGGAGCCGATAAATGGTACAGCAGAAGCGACGCCATCACCGATACCGTCAACCGCGTCACCCTGAACGCCATGAGCGAGACCGCCAACTGCACCCTGAACGTCACCGGCGGCACTTATGAATTCAAATTTGAACTGTCCACGCACAAGCTGTCCGTCTACCGCGCCGACAACCACGCCATGGACGAACAGCCCACCGTGCCGGTCGGCTATATGCTCGGCGACGCCGACAGCAGCAATCAGGTCGACATCAAGGACGTCACCACCATTCAGCGCTATCTTGCCGAACTGGAAAATCCGCAGGGCGCGTTCATGGAAGCGGCGAACGTCAACGGAGACAGTGAAGTGAACATTGCCGACGCGACCATCCTGCAAATGTTCCTTGCCGATCACACCGTTCCTTATCCGATCGGCGAGATCATCGGCAATACCGAAACGTCCACACAGCCTGCAACACAAGCGCCTACAGCAGCGCCGACGACGGTCGCCCCGACAACCGCGCAGAGCGCCTACACCGTCGTCTTTTCCAACTCGCTGAACTGGTCGGGCACCATCTATTGCTATTACTGGGCGGACGGCTACAATCCCGTCAGCTGGCCGGGCACGCAGATGCAGTATCTCGGCACCAACGATTTCGGTCAAAAGCAGTACACCATGAACATTCCCCCGCGTGCCACCCATATCATCTTTACCAACAATTCCGTTCAAACCGTAGATCTGCCCATCAGCGGCAACGCCAACTTCTACCCCAAAAACGAAACCGAAAACGGCAAATATCAATGCGGCACATGGTAACAGTATAACAATTCATCTATTATGCAATATGGATCACCATTCTGTTTGCAAGTTCGGTTCCGGACAAAGAATTGTGAAAAATCATCTTTTTTGCTCATCCTTGACAAAATAAAAGCACCCCATGCGGGTGTTTTTATTTTGGCTGGAAAAGATGGCGGGAAGATATTTAGGCAACACCGCACAATTTGCGGCGCACGCCTTGCTTGAATATTATTCCGT
>CAMKSB010000065.1 GCA_946415335.1 uncultured Clostridia bacterium | reverse complement strand
GTGGCGCTGGATCGCGGTGACGTCGCTGATGGTGACAAATCCGTCGCCGTTGGCGTCGCCGAGAATGTACGGGGCGATGGGGCTTGCGGAGAGCGAAACGCTCAGCGTCATTCTGCCGGTGGATTCGACGACCTCAGCGCCGTTCGCCGTCACCTTGGTCTCATCGTCGAGCCAGTAGCCGAATGCGGGAATCAGTATCAGATCCGCAAGATAGGTCTTGCCTTTCTCAAACGTGCCTTCCAACATGCCGCCTTCATAATTCTCTCTGTACCATACTGCCGAGTCTTCGGCAATGGTGCAGTGTGCGTCGGGCGCGAGCGTGATGACGGGACCAGGGGTTTGCGTATACACATCGTCATTCTCCGTCACGGTGACCTCGGTACCGGCGACAGGCGGAGTGAGTGTCAGTTCAACATTCTTGATTTTCTTGTAAAAGCCGGCGTACACGGTCATGTCGGAGGTGACCTTCGTGTCCAGCAGCTCCCACGCGTCCTCGCTGTATTCTTCTTCGTCGGCAAATTCGTTCAGCGGCTTGGTCGCCAGATCACGGAAAATATAGTCGTCGGTTTCCATTTGGAACAGGGTATTGAACACGCCCTCTTTGTCCAGCTCGTTGAAGAAACGCACGCCGTAGGGTACGGTGACGGTGATGTCCTCGCCGAGATCGCCTAAAACGATCGTGACGGTGTGCTTGTTTACTTCGAATACCGGCTTGATCTCTACGTCCTGCGTGAGCATAATAAAGGAATCGCCGTCCATGCTGACGTCGCCCGAGACGACCTCCCATTCTTTGAACCGATAACCGTTATCGGGCTTTGCGGTCAGTGTGACGGTGTCGCCGCATTTCGCGGAGGTGAGATCCGCGGAAGCAGAGCCGTGCTCCGTTTCCGTAACGGTAACGCTGTGGTCGTCGCCGGAAATATAGATCGGCGCTTCCGCTTCTCCGCCGCGGAACTTGACGTTGTTTGTTTTAACGTAAATGGTAGACAAGCCCTCGCGCACGATCGTCATTCCGGTGCTGAAATTACCTTCGCCGTCAGTATAGGCTTGCTGATAGGCGACCGTATTACTGTGGCGCAGCAGGAGCTGTGCGTTCGCGACCGGTTCGCCGCCGTCTGTTGTCACCTTGCCGGCAACTGTGAAGCTTTCACTTGCCGTCGCCTGACGGGGCGTTGTAAGCGCGATGTTGACGTTTGTCTGCTGCAAGACGGCGACCGGTGCGTCATAAACCGCTTCTCCTTCCTCGCCATTGTAGTACAGGCGAAGGGTGTAGCTTCCTGCCTCAATGTTTTCGGGAATACGGAAATAATCGTTAATATTGATCGTGTAGCCGTTATAGATAACATGCGCCATAGTCGTGCGCTCAGAAACCGTCTCGCCGTTTTTCATGAGGCTGATGCTGTACTGTTTTCTATCGATCGGCTTTCCCGTATTCATATCCATCAAGCTTGCTGTCAATTCAATATATTCGCCCGGATAAGCCGTTGCCGCGGAGAGACGGACGTCCTGAAATTCAGCGGCATGATACACTTTCCGGAAAACCGGATAGTAAATAACCTGATTGTAGCTTTGGCGAAATACCTCCCAGTGATCAAAGGCGTATTCGCCCTCCGCGTCAGCCGCCTTTTGCGGAACGGCGCTCGTCTCGGGTTCTTTTCTGCCCTCGTACCCGGTCTTTTGGTCAAGCACGTTTCTGTCCGCGTCCAACCAGATATAATCGATCTGTCTGCGCTCCACAAAAATCGGGGTGATCGTCGTATCGCCGGACGGCATGTGGAACTCATACCAAAACGCGACTTTATCTGCGTCGACCAGATAAATATCATTTTGACGCACGAGCAGCTTGTCAAGGCGGTAACCCTCATCCTCGTTTACATAAGCCTGCAGATAGCTGTCTTCCCTGAAGGTATCGCCGGAAGGCGAGGTATACACATATCCGCCGGTCGCCTGATTGATGGTCAGCTTATAGTCGTTGACCGCAGGACGGTATTTGACGAACAGCTTGCAGTCGTAAGGCGGCATATCAAAGCGGCAGGTGTGGTAGCGGCTCGTATTGCCGATCCAGGCGCTCTGATTGTTTGTGCCGACCAGACTGATCGAGTCAAGCACATAGCCGCTCTCCGGATACAAATAAACGTCTGTGTCGGTACCGGGATACAGATCCAGATATTCTTCGTTGTAGGTGTAATTCCCTTTGACAGCGGCGCTGCCGTTTTCGATCTTCTGTATCGTGACGCGGTATTTGGAAGCGTCCTTAAAAGTCACGCGTACCGTCACGTTTTCGGAGGGCATAGTAAAATAGTAGGCAAAATTGTTGTTCTGTCCGGGTATAGCCGAGCCGCCGTAGGTCAGGTTGACTTTACTGCCGCCGGAATTGATGTAGTAAACCTCGTTTACCTCATAGCCGAAGTCAGGTTCGACGCAAATCCTTGCGCGCGTGTTCGCGTTTACCGTATCGCCGTCGAACATTTTTCCCGCAAAGCCCTTGTTGTAGTCATAGTCAAAGGATACGGTGTAGCCTGTCGCGGCGCTGACGCTCAGCGGAATGCAGCCGAGCAGCAGGCACAGCGTCAAAACAACAGCCGAAATGCGTATCATCGTCTTTTTCATGGTCGTTCCTCCTTGTTTTGTTGATCTTTATTGTAGTATTATTGTACAATATAACTATTCATTCTGTCAACAGAAAAATAAAAATGACTTGTATTTATGCAAAAATCACTTGTACTGCGATATGCTTTCTGATATAATTACGTCATCAACAGAAAAGGAGCCTTCTTATGAACCAACAGGTGATCGCCGATTTGTCGGCGAAGCTGATCATGCAGTACTACCAAAACGACTATATGCCGTTTCTGGAAGCGATGGACGACGACGCGCTGTGGTACGGCCCCGCCGACGGACAGTTCCTGCATGGCAAAGAAGCGATGATAGCGGTCTGGAACGCCGAGCAACATGATCTGACCTTTTCGCTCGGGAATATCGAGGTCGCGCATATTTCATCACACCCGTCCTTCTGCGACGTGATACTGCTGTTTCCGGTGACGACGCATTATCCGGACAATCACGAGATCACGCTCATCCAGCGCATACTGTTGACCTGGTGCGAGCGCATGATTGAGGACGAAAACGAAATCAAAACAAAGGAACCGCGTATTCTGGTCTGCCATATCTCGAATCTGCACGAGAAGCATGATGACGACGTCATTTATCCCAATAACTTTCACGAGATCTATCACCGCTCAAAAGAGGGAGCCAAGCACGGACGGCGCATCCATTTTCACGGCTTGGACAGGTCGGACTACTTTTTCCTTTCCGATACGATCATCCGCATTGAGGCGGCTCACGGCGGAAAGCACAGCATTGTGGTGACCTCGGAATCCGAAGTGGAGGTCGTCTCGACGATAACAAAGCTCGAAAAGCAGTACGGCAGGCTGTTTCTGCGCTGTCACCAAAGCTATCTCGTGAATCCCGATTACATCACGAGCATCCGGCGTTTCAAGGTTACCCTGTCCGACGGGACCGTCCTGCCGATACCGGAAAAGAAATATACCGCTTTCCGCGATAAAGCCGTCAGTATCATGACGGATTCTCCTGTATAATACAGAAATGCCGAAGCCGCTATACTTGATTCGGGCTGAGTTTCTCGAACCAACAAAACCTTCGCGCTGTTGCGGAGGTTTTTGTAGACAAAGGCAGATGATTGTGTTATCATAAAAAAAGAAAAGCGACGGAACATAAGGAGGAGAGAACGGCTTGAAGCGCGAATTGGAGCATTTTTACATCGGCAGCTCTTACGGCGGAAATCAGGACTGGTTTCCCACGTTTATGATGCATATCGGCGGATGCGGGGCTGAAACAGCCTGCGACAGCAGCATCTACTTTGCCGTCCACCGTGGAATGAAACGTATCGCGCCGGGAAATGCCGCTTCGCTGACGAAGGACGACTATATTCGCTTTGCCTATCAGATGAAGCCTTATCTCTCTCCGCGTATGACGGGTATCGACCGGCTGGATATCTATATTGACGGCTACGCCGAATACCTGCGCAGCTGCGGCGAGACCGGCTTATCCATGACGCCGTTTGACGGCGGCGAACCCTTTGAAAAAGCCTGTGATGCCGTTGTACACCAAATCGACGGCGGCTGTCCGGTTCCGACGCTGATCCTCAATCACAGCAATAAGCGGTACAAGGATTATGTCTGGCATTGGTTTCTGATCAACGGATACGATGATTCCGGCGAAGAGTTCCTTGTCAAAGCCGTCACCTACAGCGCGTACGAATGGCTGAGTCTGAAAGAACTGTGGAATACCGGCTTCAAACGGCGCGGCGGCTTTGTGTTATATCATATCGATTAACGGAATGCGGTCATTCCGTAGAGATAAATCATCATTCAGGAGGTCACTTATGAAAAAGATACTCACTTTCACCCTTGCGCTCTTGATTCTTGTCAGTACATCCGCCTGCGGAGGCGGCAAATCATCCGGCAGCAGTAACGCCGATTCCTCTGCTTCCGGCACGGTTGAAAGCAAGACGAGCGCTGCGGCGTCCGCCAACGAAAGCCAGTCGCAGAGCAGTGCGCCGGCAGAAGCGGCAAAGCTCAGCGGCAAACTCACCCTCATTCAACTCGACGACAGAGACGCGTCTGTCCTGCGCGGTATGCGTTTGATCGGCAACAGGATCGGCAGCGGAGAGGATATTAACGGCAAGCAGGCTTCGCTTACCGATGTCCGCTGCATTTTTGAGTTAAACGAATGGGTCGACTTTTATCCCGACGCCGACGCTCAGACCAACCTGCGCGTATGGGCGCTCAAGCACCGTGACGACCGGGACTATTACACTACCTGCACGTTTTCGGAGCAAATGCCCGATTATGCGGCTTCCAGCGATTTGCGCGCTCCTGCAGCAGAGGACGATCAGGACAGCAGCTGGGGCAGCTTCTATCTGAATCCGGATGACTGCGCGGCAGGCTACTATGACCTCGTGTTTACAAACGACGGAAAAGCGATCGCCACCCTGCTGACGCGCTTTTACGGAGAAAATGAACTGAGCGGTAAATCCGCCGCCGAACTGGAAAAACTCATGCATGAATAACGGAAGTGCTGCGATGAAAACCTTGTTTGAAAGTATCCCCGGTCTGAAAGGCGAACGCGTCACACTCAGGCGGCTGACGGAAGCAGACGTTGACGGTCTATATGAGCTGACGGACAATGAAAAGGTATACCGTTATCTGCCGACTTTTCTGTATGAGCAAAAGTATGAGGATAAGCACACTGTTATCCGTCATCTCTATGATGAATGCATCGAAACCTCACTGATTCTCGGCGTGTTTATAGATGACGATTTCTGCGGTCTGACGGAGTTGTACGGCTGCCGTATGCCTTATTGGAAGGTCAGCGTCGGCTACCGGCTCGTTGAGAGATGCTGGGGGAAAGGGATCGCCACGGAAACCCTCGGCGTTCTGACGCGGTACCTATTCGAAGAAACAGACATCAAACTCATCACCGCCAGCACGATGGCGGATAACAAAGCCTCTGCCCATGTCCTCAGAAAGCAAGGCTTCAAATCCATAGGGTACACGGTGTTTGAGGACTGGGGTTATACAAAGCCGATCCTGACGAAAAAATGGATAAAAACCGACTTGGATCATCACTTGGAAAACGATGAAGAACAAGCAAAAAGCGCAGGGTAATCACCTTGCGCTTTTCCATTATATTATATATAGTATGCAGGTATTTACACGCCGAACAGCAGATCGGTGTAGGAGGGATAAGGCCAGTAATCCGCAGCCGTTTCCGCTTCCATGCTGTCGCCGACAGCACGTAGCTCCTCCATTTTTGAGAAAACAAGGTTGCGGTAGGCAAATGCCTGTTCAAGCGGATCCTTTACCGCAGACGCTTTTTCTGCTTCTTCCGCCAGCTCTCCGATCAGCTTTGCGAAACGCGCCTGTTTTTCAGAGAGACTTGCCGCCAGCTTTTCTTCTGTTTCAGATGAAATCGCAGCAGACAGCGCCTTCTTAGCCAGCGCCGCGTCGACCTGTTCGCGGATAAAAGCCGAGACAGCCGGAAGGATATCCTTCTGCGCCATATCGATCATGGTCAGCGCCTCGATATTGAGCTGCTTGGAATATGCTTCCAAGTCGATCTCACAGCGGGCGCGCAGTTCCGCTTCGGTGCAGATGTTATGCTTGACAAACAGATCGACGTTTTTCTGATCGAGGAAGTGAGAGAGCGCTTCCGGCAGCGATTTCAGATTCAAAAGACCGCGTCTTTCTGCTTCCGCTACCCATTCGTCAGAATAGTTGTCGCCGTTGAAGATAATACGCTGATGCGCTGTCAGTACATCTCTGATCAACTCTCCGGCGGCTGTTTCCACGTTGTCGGCATCTGTGAGAGTATCATAAAACTGTGACAGTTCCTCGGCGACCATGGTGTTGAGCATATAGTTGGGACAGGCGATATTCAGCGAAGAACCGAGCGCCCGGAATTCAAACTTGTTGCCGGTGAAAGCAAAGGGCGAGGTCCGGTTGCGGTCGGAATTGTCCTTCTTGAAATCCGCCAGTACATCTACACCGGTGTGCATACGCTCCTTACCGTGACTTTCGTAGCTTTCGCCGTTGATGATGGAATGTACCAGCGCGTCCAGATCGTCGCCGAGGTACATGGAGATGATGGCAGGCGGCGCTTCATTCGCGCCTAGACGGTGGTCGTTGCCTGCGGAGGCGACGGTGATCCTGAGCAGGTCTTGATACTCGTCCACTGCCTTGACGACCGCCGCGAGGAAAAGCAGAAATTGTACATTGTTTTCGGGATGTTTTCCCGGAGAAAGCAGATTTTCGCCCGTGTTGGTCGAGATCGACCAGTTGTTGTGCTTACCGCTTCCGTTTACGCCCTTGAAGGGCTTCTCGTGCAGCAGACAAACCAAGTTATGCCGTTCGGCAACCTTCTGCATGATCTCCATCGTCAATTCGTTGTGGTCGGTTGCGATGTTGGAGGTCGTAAAAATCGGAGCGAGCTCATGCTGCGACGGCGCGACTTCGTTGTGCTTGGTCTTGGCGAAGATGCCAAGCTCCCACAGCGCTTCATCCAGATCTTTCATATATGCAGCGACGCGCGGTTTGATAGCGCCGAAGTAGTGATCCTCCAGCTCCTGTCCCTTGGGCGCTTTTGCGCCGAAAAGCGTGCGTCCGGTGAGCTTGAGATCAACGCGCTGCTCGTAGAGATCTTTGTCGATCAAAAAATATTCCTGTTCCGGTCCGACGGTCGTCGCAACTCTGGTGACGTCGGTTTTGCCGAGAAGCCGGAGCACCTTGACCGCTTCGGCGCTGAGACGTTCCATGGAGCGCAGCAAGGGCGTTTTCTTGTCGAGCACTTCTCCCGTGTACGAACAAAATGCGGTAGGAATATACAGAGAGCCGTCCTTGACAAATGCCGGAGACGTCGGGTCCCATGTCGTATAGCCGCGTGCTTCAAAGGTGGCGCGGATGCCGCCTGACGGGAAGGAGGAAGCGTCGGGCTCGCCCTTGATCAGCTCCTTGCCGGAGAACTCCATGATCACGCCGTCGCCGCACGGCTGGATAAAGCTGTCATGCTTTTCTGCGGTAATGCCGGTCATTGGCTGGAACCAGTGGGTGTAGTGTGTGCAGCCCTGTTCTACCGCCCAATCCTTCATGGCGTTCGCCACGACATTGGCAACGCCGCTGTCCAGCGGCTCACCGTTTTCAATGGTGCTTTTCAGCGCCTTATAGGTGGTGACCGGCAGTCTTTCGCGCATAACCTTGTCGTTGAATACTTTGCTTCCGAATTTTTCAGGTACGTTTGTCATAGCAATCTCTCCTGTCTGTTGTTGACATAAAAAGGCGCCGATGGCTTTTGTGATAGCCATCAGCGCCTTTGCTGTGTCATTGGCGATATTATAGCGCAGTGTTAAAAAAATGTCAATAGAATTTGCAAGAAAAAATTCAAATCTTGCAAATAGCACAAAAAGAGACGTTGAAATATGCAAAAATTCGCTGCGCGAATGAATTGAATGAGCAAAAATATTGCAAAACGCCTCTTGACAACTTGCGTGAGTGGTACTATAATACGATTGTCATTGAATTTTGCAAGTGTCATGTCCTTATAATGCAAAATCGTGTTGACGGAAAGGATTGATTATCCATGCTGACGCTACAAGATAACCTTTGCGGCAGAGAAGAACTGATGAAAAAATCTCTGTACTCCCGTTCTTTTGAACACGACAACTGCGGCATCGGAGCAGTAGTAAATATCAGGGGTTTGATGTCACATGCCACGCTAGAAAACGCGCTGACGATCGTTGAAACGCTGGAGCACCGCGCCGGAAAGGACGCGGAGGGAAAGACCGGAGACGGCGTTGGCATTCTGTTGCAGATTTCGCATAAATTCTTTTCAAAAATTGCAAAACAGGAGAATATTCCCATTCTTTCCGAACGCGATTACGCTGTCGGCATGTTTTTCTTTCCGCAGAACGAGCTGCGGCGCAATCAGGCGAAAAAGATGTTTGAGATCATCGCCGAAAAAGAAGGACTGTCTGTCCTCGGATGGCGCGAGGTACCGTCGGAGCCTGCAGTTCTGGGAGAAAAGGCGCTTGAATGTATGCCGAACATCCAGCAGTGCTTCATCAACCGTCCAAAAGGCGTGAAGCGCGGCATTGACTTTGACCGCAAGCTGTATGTGGCGCGCCGTTTCTTTGAGCAAAGCAATGAGGACACCTATGTTGTTTCGCTTTCGAGCCGCACGATCGTCTACAAGGGCATGT
>CAMKSB010000064.1 GCA_946415335.1 uncultured Clostridia bacterium | reverse complement strand
TCAGCCGTACCCGCGCCGGAGAAAACCATCGTCGGCAAATGGGAATAAAGGAGTAATATGAACAGAGCAGAGATCATCTATGATTTGGCCGGTATCCTCGGCTGTGAAGCGCGCAGGGAGGAACCTCTCAGCCGCCATACGACCTTCAAGATCGGCGGCAGCGCGGATGTTTACATAAAAGTGAAGAATTACAGTCAGCTCACCTCCGTCTTGCGCGAATGCCGTGAGTCTGACATCGACTATCTGATACTCGGCAACGGCAGCAACGTCCTCGCGAGCGACGACGGCTACCGTGGTGTGGTGATCCGTCTGGACGGCGACTTTCGCAAGATTTCGCTGCTGGACGATACCACCGTCTATTGCGGCGCGGGCGCAACGCTCGCCTCGCTGTGCAAATTCGCGCTCAACAACGGGCTTTCCGGGCTGGAATTTGCCTGGGGCATCCCCGGCACCGTCGGCGGCGCTGCCTTTATGAACGCCGGCGCTTACGGCGGCGAGATGAAGGACGTGACCTACTGTGTATCGCACGTCGACAAGAGCGGCAACCTCGGCAGAACCGACCGCGACGATCTGCAGATGGGCTACCGTACCAGCGTTTACCGCTCTAACGGATGCATCATCACCGGCGTGACGCTCCGGCTGCAAAAGGGCGTTCCGGAGGACATCCGCGCCAAGATGGACGACTTCCTCGGCAGAAGAAGCGACAAGCAGCCGCTGGAATTTCCCAGTGCCGGCAGCGTGTTCAAGCGGCCGGAGGGCGCCTTTGCCGGAGCCCTGATCGAGCAGTGCGGCTTGAAGGGCAAGTGTCACGGCGGCGCTCAGGTGAGCGAGAAGCACGCCGGGTTCATCATCAACAAGTCAAACGCCACGGCGCACGACGTCAAGTCCCTGATCCGCGAGGTGCAGACCGAAGTGGCGGACAAAACCGGCTATACATTGGAATGTGAGTTAATAATTCTGTAAGAGAATTATCCAAAAAGGAGAATTCATGGAATTTGTGATCATCTCCGGCATGTCGGGCGCCGGCAAGACCACCGCCCTGCATGTGCTGGAGGATATAGGCTACTACTGCGTGGACAACATCCCGTCGTCGCTGCTGACGACGCTCTACGACCTCTGCCGCAGTTCGAGCGACGATAGCATGAAGCGCGTCGCGGTGGTGGTCGACGTGCGCGGCAACGAGAACTACAAGCAGATGTCGGAGCAGATCGAGGACTTCAAAAAGACGCACAAAGACGTCAAGCTGTTGTTTTTCGACGCGAAAACCGACGTCCTGATCGTGCGCTTCAAGGAAACGCGCCGCAAGCATCCGCTCGCCGAGCGGCTCAAGGACGGCTCCGTCACGGACGCGGTCGAGCTGGAGAAGGCGCTGCTGGAGTCTGTCAAGCGGCATGCCGACTACCATATCGACACTACCTACCTTTCCTCAAAGGAACTGCGCGAGCGCGTGATGTCGCTGTTCAGGGTAGGCGCTACCGAGGGGCTGACCTTGACCTTCATGTCCTTCGGCTTCAAATACGGACTTCCTTTGGAGGCGGACATGGTGCTGGACGTGCGCTGTCTGCCCAACCCGTTTTATATACCCGAGCTCAAGCCGCTGACCGGCAACGACCAAGCGGTGCGCGACTACGTGCTCAGCAGCCCGGACACACAGGGGCTTTTGCAGTATGCTCTCAAGCTGCTGGATTTCACGGTGCCGCTGTACCGCAAGGAAGGCAAGAGCGAGCTGGTGGTCGGCGTCGGCTGTACCGGCGGCAAGCACCGCAGCGTCACCATCGCGCTGCAGTTTGAAGAGCACTTCCGCGAACTCGGCTACCGGTGCGCGATCTCGCACCGAGACATCAACAAATAGGTGAAGCATGTCTTTTTCATCGGATATCAAGCAGGAGCTTTGCCGCGTCGAGAATTTCAACCGTGAAAGCCTCCGCGCGGAGCTCTACGGAATGCTGCTCTTCGGACGCACCTTCCGCGAGGACAAAATCGTATTCAAGACGGAGAGCGCCGACGCCGGCAGACGCGTCACGCTGCTCCTGGAAAATTTATATATGCCCATCATCGAGAAGCAGATCACCCTCAGCCACAAATCCGGCGCGCCGAAGCAGTACCGGATCTCGGTGCCGGACAGCGACGAGTGCCGCCGCATCTACCGGGATTTCGGCCACAGCGCCGATGAGGTCACGCGGCGCGTCAACCGGGCGAATGTGTTCAGCGAGGAGCTTTCCGCCTCCTTTGTGCGCGGGGTATTTCTGAGCTGCGGCTCTGTTTCCGATCCCAACAAAAGCTATCACGCGGAATTCTGCGTTCCGCACAAAAATCTTGCCGCAGATCTATGCAAAATACTCAGCGAGGTGACGGAGTGCGACTTCATGCCCAAGACCGTTGTCCGCAGCGGCAGCTACATCGTGTATTTCAAGGGCAGCGAGCAGATCTGCGATCTGCTGACCTATATCGGCGCGCCCCGTCAGGCGATGGAGGTCATGGCGGCGAAGGCATACAAGCAGGTGCGCAACAATATCAACCGCTCTGTCAACAGCGAAATGGCGAATATCGGCAAGATCGCCGGCGCGTCCGCCAAGCAGCTCGAGGCGATCGAAAAGATACGCCGCGGCAGAGGTTTGGATTCTCTGCCGGAGGACTTGCGCGAGATCGCCGTCCTGCGCATGGAGAACCCCGAAATGTCGCTGCGCGATCTGGGCGCGCATCTGTCCGTGCCCATCAGCCGGAGCGGCGCCAATCACAGAATGCAGCGTCTGATGGAATACGCGGACGCGCAGGAGGAATAAAATGGAAGAAAAGATGACCTTTGAACAGGCTAACCGCCGTCTGGAAGAAACCGTCCGCCGGCTGGAGCAGAAGGATCTGACGCTGGAGGAGAGCATGAAGCTGTACGCCGACGCGTGCGACCTGCTCGCCTACTGTGTGAAGGAGCTGGACGCCTACAAGGGAAGGATCACCGATATACACCGGCAAAAGCTGGAAAAACGAGGAGGAGAGAGCCATGACAAATGAACAGAGGGAGCAGCTCCTGTTTGACTGTCTGCCCAAGGGCGACCACCGCGAGCAGGTGCTGATCGACGCCATGCGCTACAGCCTGGAGGCAGGCGGCAAGCGCGTCCGTCCGCGGCTGGTCTATGAATTTGCGGCTCTCTGCGGCGGCAGCGACGAGGCGGCGGCTCCGTTCGCCTGCGCGGTCGAGATGATCCACACCTATTCGCTGATACACGACGACCTGCCCTGCATGGACGATGACGACATGCGCCGCGGCAAGCCGTCCAATCACAAGGTATTCGGCGAGGATATCGCGCTGCTCGCAGGCGACGCGCTGCTCACCCTCGCCTTTGAAACGCTGACCTCCGACAAGGCGGCGGCGCTTTCCGGCGACAAAGCCTGTCGTCTGGCGGCAAACACCCTGGCGCGCTACGCCGGCGTGACCGGCATGGTCGGCGGTCAGGTGATCGATCTGAAAAACGAAAACACCAACGCGCCGCTGGAAGTGCTGCGCGAAATGGATGAAAAGAAAACCGCCTGTCTGATCCAGGCGGCATGTGAGCTGGGCTGTATCGCGGCGAACGCGACCGAAGAACGCCGCCGAGCCGCCGCGAAATACGGCGAGTGCATCGGCGTGGCGTTCCAGATACAGGACGACATCCTCGACTGTACCTCCTCCGACGAGGAGCTGGGCAAGCCGGTCGGCAGCGACGCGGAAAACAGCAAATCCACCTACGTCTCCCTGCTGGGCATCGAAAAATGCCGGGAGTTGGTGGACAGCCTGACGAGGGAAGCGACAGACGCGCTGAGCGCCTTTGACGCGGACACCACTTCACTGCACGACTTTGCCCTGGCGCTTGCCAGAAGGACTAACTAACGGCGGCTCGGCTTATGCCGAACCGCAGGAACGGAAAAAGATATGGGTGAATACAGATTGCTGTCGACGATCAAAACCCCGGACGACGTGAAAAAGCTCAAGGAGGAACAGCTTCCGCAGCTCTGCACGGAGATCAGGGAAAAGCTCGTCGAGGTCGTATCGGTCAACGGCGGCCACCTGTCGCCGAATCTCGGCGTGGTGGAACTGACGGTCGCTTTGCACCGCTGCTTTGATTTGCCGAAGGACAGCCTTGTCTGGGACGTGGGACACCAGAGTTATACCCACAAGCTCCTGACCGGCAGGTACGACCAGTTTGAAACATTGCGCCTCAAGGACGGTATCTCGGGCTTTCCCAAGACCGAGGAAAGCGTCTATGACGACTTCAATACCGGCCACAGCAGCACGTCCATCTCGGCGGCGTTCGGCATCGCCAACGCCAAGCTGCTCAGCGGCGACAACAGCCATACCATCGCCGTCATCGGCGACGGCTCCTTTACCGGCGGACTCGCTTTCGAGGCGGTCAACAACGCCGGACGATTCAATAAAAATTTCATCGTGATCCTCAACGACAACAAGATGTCGATCTCCAAGAACGTCGGCGCGTTTCCGCGCTATCTCACCACCGTGCGCATCCAGCCGTGGTACATCCGCGTCAAACGCGGTACGCAGAAGCTGCTCTCCAAGCTGCCGGGCGTCGGCAGAGTCACGCAGGCAATCCTGCGCCGCAGCAAATCGAGGATCAAAAACCTTGTCTATAAAAACACGCTGTTCGACGACTTCGGCTTCACCTATTTCGGCCCGATCGACGGCCACAATCTCGAGGAGCTCGAAAACGTGTTCAGCGTTGCCAAAAAAGAGAACAAGCCGGTGCTCATCCACGTTGTCACCAAAAAGGGCAAGGGCTACCAGCCCGCCGAGGACAATCCCGGCGAATTTCACGGTATCGGCAAGTTCGATATCGATTCCGGCGAGCCGATCTCCAGCCACAAGGGCTTTTCGGCGGTATTCGGCAAGCTGCTCTGCGATCTGGCGAAGGACGACGACAAGCTCTGCGCCATCACCGCCGCCATGACCGGCGGCACCGGGCTCAAGGAATTTTCCAAGCGGTACAAAAACCGCTTCTTCGACGTCGGCATCGCCGAGGAACACGCCGTCACCTTTGGCTGCGGACTGGCGTCACGCGGCTACCGTCCGGTGTTCGCGGTCTATTCCACCTTCCTGCAGCGCGCCTACGATCAGCTGATCCACGACGCGGCGCTGGGAAAGAACCATCTGGTGCTGGGCATTGACCGCGCCGGCATCGTCGGCAGCGACGGCGAGACGCATCAGGGCGTGTTCGACGTCTCCATGCTCAACTCCATCCCCAAAACCACCGTCTATTCGCCCACCTATTTCGAGGGCTTGGAACGCTCGCTCAAAACGGCGCTCTATCTCGACGAAGGACTTGCCGCGGTACGCTATCCGCGCGGCGGCGAACTCTACCGTCCGGAGGATTTCAACGAGGAGAGCGAGAACTTCAATCTCTACGGCGACAAAACCTGCGGCAGACTGCTCGTCACCTACGGCAGACTGTTCTCCTACGCCGTCCGGGCGAAGGAGGAGCTCGCCAAAGAGGGCGTCGAGGTCTGCATCCTCAAGCTGTGCCGCATCCGTCCGATCGACCCGGAAGCGATCGAAATCGCGCAGTCCTTCCGGCAGGTATGGTTCTTTGAGGAAGGCATTCTCAACGGCGGCATCGCCAGAACCTTCTCGGATATGCTCACGCTGCGCGGTTATACCGGCTGCTACCATATCCGCGCTATCGCCGACCGCTTCGTCAGACAGATGACGGTCAGCGAAGCGCTGCACATGCTCCGGCTCGACACCGAGGGCATGGTCAACATCGTCAAAAAGGAATTACATACATGAAAAAACGACTGGATATTCTGGTATATGAAAAGGGCTTTGCCGAGAGCCGCGAGAAAGCCAAGGCGATCATCATGGCAGGTCAGGTCTACGTCGACAACCAGAAGGCGGACAAATGCGGCGCTTCCTACGACGAAAACGCCGCCATCGAGGTACGCGGCAACACGCTGCCCTATGTCAGCCGCGGCGGCCTGAAGCTTGAAAAGGCGATCGCCAATTTCGGCCTCGATCTCACCGGCAAAACCTGCATGGATATCGGCGCTTCCACCGGCGGCTTTACGGACTGTATGCTGCAAAACGGTGCCGCGAAGGTCTACGCGATCGACGTCGGCTACGGGCAGCTCGCCTGGAAGCTGCGCACGGACGAGCGCGTCGTCAACCTCGAACGCACCAACATGCGCAAGGTCACGCGCGAACAGGTGCCGGACGAGATCGGCTTCTTCTCGGTGGACGTGTCCTTCATCTCGCTGAAGCTCATTCTGCCGGTTGCGCGCGAGCTGATGGCTGAAAACGCCGAGGCGGTCTGTCTGATCAAGCCTCAGTTTGAAGCCGGCAGGGAAAAGGTCGGCAAAAAAGGCGTCGTCCGCGATCCGGCAGTCCATGCCGAGGTCGTGCAGGGCATCTGCGATTTTGTCCTGCAAAACGGCTTTGACATCCTGCACCTCGATTTCTCCCCGATCAAGGGACCCGAGGGCAATATCGAATACCTCATCCACCTCCGCTTTTCCGAAGAGCCGCAGTGCCTGACGGACGTCACACCGCAAACGCTTGTCGCGGCGTCTCACGCGGAGCTGGATAAATAGGAGAGACTATGAAAGCGGCTATCATTGTCAATTTGTCAAAAGAGGCGGCGATCCGGTGCAGCCGGGAGATCGTCAGCCTGCTTCACGAGCAGCAGGCGCAGGTTTGTATGCCGATCGACGCGAAGGCGTATTTTTCCGGCGACGGCGTTCGCTTCTTCTACAATATGCACCAGCTTTTTGCGCACTGTGACGCGGCGATCACCGTCGGCGGCGACGGCACGATCATCCATGCCGCCAAGTACGCCGCCGAGGCTGACACGCCCCTGATCGGCGTGAACGTCGGCAGACTCGGCTTTGCCGCCGAGGTCGAGCCGGACGAGATCCAAAGCCTTGCGCGCCTGAACAGCGGCGATTTCGAGACCGAGAGCCGCCTTTTGCTCGAGGTCGTCGTGCAGAAGCCTTCCGGCGAGAGCCGCTATCTCGCGGTCAACGACGCGGTCGTGGCGCACGGACAGCTCTCCAAGATCGTCGATCTGTCGCTTGCGGTCGACGGCGAGACCGTCGCGCAGTACCGTTCCGACGGCTTGCTGTTCTCCACGCCGACAGGCTCCACCGCCTATTCGCTTTCCGCGGGAGGCCCCATTTTGTCGCCGCAGATGAAGTGCATCCTCATGACGCCGGTCTGTCCGCATTCGCTGTTTTCGCGTTCCGTCGTGTTCGAGAGCAGCGCCGAACTCAGCGTCAGCGTCAAGATACCGCAGGGCTGTTCCTGCCTGCTGACGGTCGACGGCGAGGTCAATATCGACATCGCCGAGGAGGACAGGGTGATCATCCGGCAGTCGCCGCTGCATCTGACGCTCATTTCCTTGAAAAAACGCAATTTTTATTCCAAACTCAATGAAAAATTAAGAGAAAGGGAGATCGTATGAAAAGCTCAAGACACGAAAAGATCCTTGAAATCATCAACCGTCAACCGATTGAAACCCAGGATGAGCTGCTCGAAGCCCTCAGCCGCGAGGGTTGCAAGGTGACGCAGGCGACCATTTCCAGAGACATCAAGGATCTGCGTCTGGTCAAAACGCTCGGAAGCGACGGACGCTATCGCTACACCGCTTCCCAGGACAATACCGTCGACATCCGTTCCAGCTTTTCCCATCTCCTGATCACCTCTGTGCTCTCGATCGACAGGGCGCAGAACATCGTGGTCGTCAAAACGCTCGGCGGCATGGCGAACGCCCTCTGCGCGGCGCTTGACAGCATGGGCAACCACTCGATCGTGGGCACCCTTGCCGGCGACGACACCATCTTCATCGCCTGCCGCGAAAACGACGACGCTTCGCAGCTGATGGCGTATCTCAAACAGCAGAAAAACGCAAGGTAGGACAAACCGATGCTTTTAACTTTATACATAGAAAACGTCGCGGTGATCGAAAAATGCTCGATTGATTTTGAGGACGGACTCAACGTCCTCACCGGCGAGACCGGCGCGGGAAAGAGCATTATCATCGACGCGATCCACGCGATCATGGGACAGCGCACCTCGCGCGAGATCATACGCACAGGAGCCGACTCCGCCTTTGTCAGCGCCGTTTTTGACGAGATCAACGACGAGGTCGCGGCAAAGCTCCGTGAACTCGGCTTCGAGCCGGAGGAGGAGCTGATGATCCAGCGCACGCTCAGCGCTTCGGGCAAGAGCAGCTGCAAGATCAACGGCAGACCGGCGACCGTGAGCATGCTGCGCGAGCTGGCGCCCGGACTGATCAATATCCACGGTCAGCACGAGAGCTACGCGCTTTTCTCACCGGAGACACATATCGACTATATCGACAGCTACGGCGGACTGACGGGCGAGAGAGAAGCCTATCACGACGCGTACCATCAATATATTATTCTGAAAAAGAAATTAGATGAAGCCGATTCCGACGACAGCGCCCGTCTGAGCGAGATCGATCTGCTCAGCTTCCAGACGCAGGAGCTGTTCGACGCGGACGTGCAGCCCGGCGAAGCGGAAGCGCTCGAGGGAGAACGCCGCTATCTGATGAACTTCGAGAAGCTCTCCGACCTGCTCCACAGGGCGCACGAGCTGCTCTCCGGCGAGGACGTCAGCGGCTGCGAATTGGTGGACATGGCGGCGAACGCCATGCAGAGCGCCGCTTCCTACAGCGAGGAATACGAACAGGTCAGCAACGACCTCACCGACGTCTACTACAACCTCCGCGACTGCGCGGAGTCCATCTCCGACGCGCTGGACAGCCTCGAAAGCGACCCGGAGCGGCTGGAGGAGATCGAGGAACGGCTGGATCTGCTCAGCCGTCTGGAACGCAAGTACAACTGTTCCGCCGACGAACTCCCGGCGCTTGCCGAGCGCATGCAGAGCCGTCTGGAGGAATTGCAGAATTACGATAAAAACCGCGATCAGCTGATCGCCGATTGCAAAGCCGCCAAGGAAAAGGCTGAAAAGCTGGCGGCGGCACTCAGCGCCAA
>CAMKSB010000063.1 GCA_946415335.1 uncultured Clostridia bacterium | reverse complement strand
AGAGTGGGAGAACAATGCTTGATGATCAAATCTTCCGACATCTGTTTATTCCTCCGTGGTTTTGCTGATGGTTAGCTACTGCTAACTGATGGTCAAAAAACAAACATCCGCCTCATGGATGTTGTCTTTTTGTCAGTTACCCTTTGCTAACCGAACAACTGTAATATATCATATCTCTGCGCTTTTGTCAATAGGTTATCTGAAATTATCTTGAACACACTGAAGATGACCTTGATATCGCTTGCGTGATGGCTATAGCACAAAGTGTCATCGCCGAAAGCTTGATTTTTTGCTTAATTTGGTATATAGTATAAAATGAATAAGTATATTCATCGAATTTTATACGAAAAGCAAAAGCGTGTTGCCTTAATTCATTTTTGGGGGAGGCGTACTTATGAAACCACTCAGAAAACCAATCGCCAAAACTGCAAGTGTTCTGCTTTCGGCGCTGATGCTGATCGGTCTGTTCACAATCGTTCCGTTTCCTGTCGGCGCAGAGAGCGCCGTGTATACGCTGACGGTCGAGAATTTTGAGCCGAGCCCGACCAATGATTATGATGAAAATATTGCGCTCGAAACCAAGATCGGCGGCAGCGCCGCAGAGGGAGCCAATCATTCCGTTCAGTCGGGCACGCAGATCAGCGTGACGGCTCGCCTGAGATCCAACGACTATCCGTATCATGTGACGGGCATGACCATGACCTATCTGCAGGACGGCGAGACGAAAACCACGGAAGCGGAACTTGAGATACTCGACGCCTACCGCAATGTCAGGGCTGTGTTCACCATGCCCCCGTCGGACGCGCGTATTTCTTTCAAAGTGGATGAGGTGTATTCCGTTCAGGTCTCCGGCAGCGCCGACGGCGCTGTTACCGCCGACCGCATACGCGCTTATAAGGGCGACGCGGTCAAGGTTACGGTAACGCCGACCAATTCCGCAAAGCCGTGTTATAAGCTGTACGCCACATACGAATGGGACGCTGACACAAGGCAGGTTGAGATCATCAACAACAACTCCTTTGTCATGCCGGCAGGTTCCGACGTGAGGGTATACGCGGCGTTTTTTAATGAAGTCGCGGCGTATATAGAGCGCTCGTGGGACGGTGAGAAGGTCGTCGCAAAGGAGCGCCTCCGCACGCCTGACGAGGGATATATCAGCATGTCCTCGGTTTCCGACGGCAGCACCCTGCAGGGCGGCAGCTGGTATTATGTCAACAGCAATGTGACCTTCAAAAAGCGTATCCACACCGACGGCGAGGTGCATATCATCCTCGGTGACGGCGCGACGGTGGATTTCCAAAGAGGTCTCGAGGTCGGCGAAAATGACACCCTGAACGTCTATGATCAGGAGGAGGGAAGCGGCAAGCTGATCGCCTTTTGTGAGCGCTTTGCCCAGCGCGACGATCAGAATGAAGCCGCGATCGGAGCCGACAGCGGCAACAGCGGCGATATGAACTTCCACGGCGGCAATATTGAAGCTACTACCAAGAGAGAGACCAGGGGAGCTGCCATCGGCGGAGGCGGCTTCGGCGCCGCCGGACGCCTGATCTTTTACGCCGGCAATTATACGGTCAAGGCGAGATTCGGCTCCAGTACCGGTATCGGCGGCGGCTACAAAGGCGAAGCGAGCCAATGCAGCGGCGAAGGTATCACGATCTACGGCGGTACCTTTGATATAGAAACCTTCCAATCGGGAGCCTGTATCGGCAGCGGTATGGATGCCTACCGCTCGACCGGCGCGATCGCGATCTACGGCGGAAGCATCAAAGCAAGCAGCCATAACGGCGGCGCGGCGATCGGCGGCGGCAGACGCAGCGAAAACGGCCCGATCTACATCTACGGCGGCGAAGTCAACGCGGTCGCTTACGGCAATAAAATAGGCGCCGGTATCGGCGGCGGTCAGGAAGCGGAACAAGGCGGTCCCATCTATATCAGCGGCGGTACGGTGATCTCCCAGAGCGCCAACGGAGCCGGTATCGGCGGCGGAATGGGAAAAGACGGCGGCTATATAGAGATCTCCGACGGTTTTGTGGTCGCGGCTTCCGTTGCAGGCGGCGCCGGCATCGGCGGCGGCAAGAACGGCAGTAATTATATCGTGAACATTACCGGCGGTTATGTGATCGCTGCCTCATCAAGCTATGAAAGCTCCTCGGAAATGATGGAAATGGTCACAAGATATCTCGACCACGCACCGATGGGAAGCCAGTATCAGCGCACGGCTAACGCGATGATGGTATCGGTCGCCGGTCTGGTCGATCTGTTCAGCGGCGATGAAGAACTATCCGGCGCGGGTATCGGCGGCGGTCATGGCGGCTCCGGCGGCGAGGTGAATATCTTCGGCGGTATCGTCACCGCAAAGAGCGGTCTGTCCTCTGCCAACGCGATCGGCAAAGGCAAGGGCGGCTCCAACAGCGGAACCCTTGAACTCGGACACGATATGATGGTGAGCGCCGGAAGTGATGATAACGACGCGCAGCTGCAAACGAAGGACAACCGCCTGAACGTCTGCCGCAACTGCAAGTTTGCCGAGGTCAGACCGTGCGGCTTTTCGCATACCAACTACACCATCGTCGACGAATACTGTCACAGGACCTCCTGCGAATACTGCGCCGTAGATCAAGACCTGGGCTTGCATGAGTTTGACGCGTCCGGTCTGAGCTGTACGCTCTGCGGCTATCAGCGCATCAAGGTCAGCTTTGACCCCGGCGAAGGCAGCGGTGTGATGGAGGATGTTTATCTTGCCAAGGGAGAGACCTTTACCATCCCGGCAAACGCCTTTACGCCGCCCGACGATCAATACTTTTCCGGATGGAGAGGAACGATCGGTTCTGTGACAGACGTTTTTGTCCCCGGCGTTTCCTTTAGGCTGAACGAGAGCCTGACGCTCACCGCCGAATACGGAGCTACCTACCAGCTGTGGGTCGGCGGCGTGCAGGTGACCGACGCCAATATGAATGACGTCCTCGGCGACGGCAAGGTCAGTTTCGACCCTGAAAACTGCGTTCTGAACCTTGACGGGGTGACGATGCTTCCCGGCATCAACAACAACCAGCGTTCGCTGATTTACGCGAACAGGATGAATCTGACTATCACCGGAAGCGGCGAACTGACCCCAAGTCAGATGTTTACGGACGGCGTTCATGTCAATATCGGCTCGCTGACGCTCAACGGAGATTTCAGCGTCGTCGGTTCGCAGGGCAACGCGTTTTTCGCTTCGAAGGATATCATTATCGCAGGAGGCACGATAACCGCGCAGGCGAAAAGCTACGGCATCCGCGCCAACAGAAGGATGTATCTTTATGACGGTATAACGCGCGTTTCTGCCGATGCAGAGCAGCAGAAGGCGGTCTTTTATGACGATATCGTTGCCGATCCGGCATTGCTCGTGACCGCATACACCCCCGAGAACGCGCTGCGGCCCGACGGCAGCTTTTACTATAATTACACCAAGCACCTTGTCATCGAGCGCGGAGCCGTTATCACCTACAAACTGAACGGCGGCACGATGGACGGTCAGACCGACGAAGTAAAGTCTGTCGTACAGAAAAACACGACCGTTGCCGAACCGAACGAGCCTGTCCGCGACGGCTATGCCTTTGAAGGCTGGTACACGGACGCATCGTTATACGTGCCGTTTGATTTCGACACGACTGTCAACAGCGACCTTACCCTCTTCGCAAAATGGAGGAAAAAGCCGTGTCATACGATCTCGATGTCCGACATGGTCGGCGGTTATGTCTATGCGCAAGCGGAAGCCTACGAGGGAGAAACAGTCAAGGTCTATCCCCACGAGGATTTCGACTATGACCTGATCTATCTCGGCTACGCGACCGACGGAGGAGAGGAGACCGAGATCGTCGGCGTCGACTACGCTTTCAGCTTTACCATGCCCGGTGACAACGTGACGATCAACGCGGTGTTCCGCGGCGACACGTATCAGATCGGCGTCGGAGAAAACGTACCTGCCGGAGCTGTGTCTGCTCCCGTGAGCGCACGGGCAGGGGAGAAGGTGGCGGTTACCGTAAACGAGCTTGACGGTCATCATCTCGTCGGCGTCACAGTCCGGGACGCGGAGGATAACGACGTCCGTTACAACAGCGAGAAAAACACCTTTACCATGCCGCTGTCGGACGTGACGATCAACGCGGCGTATGAAGCGCACGTCTATGGAGAGCCCGAATGGACGTGGGAAGGTTATGACCGCGCGACGGCAGTTTTCCGCTGCCCGGTCTGCGGCAATGAACATACCGAATCGGCAGAGGGCTCCGCGATAACCGCGGAAGTGACCACACAGCCGACTTATATGACCTACGGAGAATGCACCTATACCGCCGTAGTTACTATGGGCGGCAGGGAATACACCTCAACAAAAACAGAAACGCTCGACAGGCTTTCCCGTGCCGTCGAGGCAACCTATATCGACCTGAACGGCGAGGAGCAGACTGTCACCGCCACGCGTATTTTCGGTGATGAGACCGATCTGGAAAGCGGCTGGTATGTGGTGATGAGCGACGTCACCAACAACAACCGCATCAGCAACAACGGCAAAACGCAGGGCGGCGTGAATCTCATCCTCTGCGACGGCGCGACCTTTACGAACCCCAAGGGCATGTCGGTCAACGGCGGACGTTCTCTGACCGTATGGGGACAGAGCGCGGGAACAGGCGCTTGGCGCATCACCGAACCGTCCCCCGGTAACGCCGGCATCGGCGGCTATAACAATACCTCCGGCGATATCACCATCAACGGCGGTGTGATCAACGTGACAGGCGGAAAGAACGCCGCCGGTATCGGTACGGGCGTTTTTGTCGCTGACAACAAGGGAACGATCACCATCAACGGCGGTACCGTCACCGCGACAGGCGGTCAGACCGGCGCCGGTATCGGCAGCGGACACGGCAGCAACAACTACGCCGGCAAGGTCGTTATCAACGGCGGCACGGTCACCGCGACAGGCGGCATAAGCGCCGCCGGTATCGGAGCAGGCATCGACAGCTACGGCGAGGTCGTCATCAGCGGCGGAACCGTGAACGCCACAGGCGGTACGTATTCGTCGGGTATCGGCGGCAACAGCTCGACGATCACGCTGACGTACACGGATGACGTCAGCATCACCTCCGACAGCTACGGCGGTACGGTCACGCTGGAAAAGCCCTTCACCGACGGCGCGACGGTCTTTGATGCCGGCGTTGTCAGCGACAACAGTACGCTCCAAGGTACGACGCTTACGCCGTTTGAAGGAACAGGCGTTCGCCTGATCGGTCATTCCATCTCGATCGACGGCGATATCGGCGTGAACTTCTATATTGAACTTTCCGATGATATCATCGCGCATCAGGATACCGCCTACGTGCGCTTTACCGGCGGTACGTCCGAACAGACGATGCTTGTCAGCGACGCAAAGATCAAAACGTGGAACAATAGGAACTACTATGTTTTCAAGTGCAGCGTCGCCGCGAAGGAAATGACTTCCAAAATCAAGGCGCAGCTTATCGACGGTGAGAAAATCGGCGCGGAATACACCTATTCCGTCAAGGAATACGCCGACTATCTGTTGGAGCAGGCCGACGAGAGGGAAGACTTAGCAGACGCCATTCCGCTTGTGAAGGCAATGCTCAACTACGGCGCGTACGCACAAATCTATTTTGATAAAAATCCTGACGATCCGGCAAACGCGAGCCTGTCCGAGGAAGAAAAGGCGCTTGGCGACGTCACGATCACCGCGCCGGAATCCGCGATTGACCTGCCTGACGGCGTGATCTTTGAGGGCGCAACGCTCTCGCTGAGATCCGAGACGACGCTTTCGCTCTACTTCACGAGCAGTGTAGATCTGTCCTTCTCCTGCGAAGGCAGGGCGGTAGAAGAAGCAGCCTCCGGCAGCTATCAGATCGCGCGTATCCGCGACATCCCGGCAAAGCAGCTGCTAAACAGTTTCACGCTGCAAATCTCGGCAGGAGAAGCAAGCGGCAGCGTGACCTACAGCCCAGTGAACTATTGCTATAAGGCGCTCGACGGCGGCACGGACAACGAGAACCTGATCAACGTCGTCAAGGCATTGTATCTGTACGCCCAAACCGCAAACACCTATTTCTAAAATTAACAGAAAAACCCGTCTGCTCACCATTCGTGAACAGACGGGTGATCTTTATGCCGTTCTTTCGTAAGAAATGATATAGTGCGTATTTGCCGGTAAAGCGAGCTGAGGATCGCTTGCTGCAAACTGTCCGCTGTGACCGTTTTCTTTTTCTGTCAGGTCAAAGTGCGCCAAGGCGATACCGATATCCACCTTTTGAACATCCCCCAGCGGGCTGTCCTTCAGCGTTTTGTACTCATAAAAATGAACGGTATTGCCGGAAACGACGGCACGCCACGGCTGCTTGTTGGTCGCAGACGGAGCGAGACGCGCCATCGACAGCGGTATCGCGAACGGATTTTCGTCGGACAACGAATGGGTGAAGTCGCCTTCAAAGAACAGCTTTCCGAAGGGGAGTCTCTCGTCCGCCTTCAGTCCTTTGCGCATCAGCGTATCTCTCAGAGATCTTTTCTCCGCAGGATAACCGAGAGGACTTGCCGCCGGCATCACCTCATCAGCGCCGACCTCCAAAGCCTTTTCACAGGCGGAACGGCTCAGCGACGCCGCGAGCATAACGCTGCCGATCCCCAGCGACAGCGCAAACAGGCACATCTCTTCAAAGCAGTAACCAAACGCCATCTCATAGTACGGTACGCGCTTGACCTTCGCGGCAAGGTACATTCCCTCACCGACAATGACCGGGCTTGACAGTCCGTACTTCTGCGCGTCAAGCAATCTGAATTCCACCGGAACCTCGAACGGATTTTCCGCCGTCCGAATATGCTCCTCCAACGCCTGTATGTGCTCCTCGCTCAGCGCCCTCCCGTCAAAGGTTCGGACGCTCTTTCTCTTTTGAATCAAATCTTGTGCGGAATAACCCATCAAATCACCCTTTCTCGTTAGCTCGGTTATTAAATTACTGTTGCGCTAGCAGTACCAAGTCGCGGTTATCAACGCTTCCGTCGCCGTTCATGTCGGCGTTTGAAAGCGCTTTGCCGATTAAAATCTGCTTGCCGATCAGGTGGTTCATCAGCGCCGTGACGTCCGCGCTGTTCACTGTGCCGGTTCCGTTCAGATCGCCTCGCTTGTCGCTGGAAGTTTCTCTGGGTTCAGGCGGTTGATCCGCTGCCTGTTCCGGTTCTTCCACAGAAACCGCTTCGCCGCTGAATACCGCCTTCGTCCTTCCGACTGCGGCGAGCAGCTGCGCGGCGTTATCGGTGATGATCCCGTCCGTTGTCCGGACTGCCAGCCGTTCGGCGATTCGTTGTGTGCTGCCGTCGTACAGACAGATCAGATATCCGTCGCCATATAGATACCCTGTGCCGGCGTTGTGAAATGCCGTTTCCGCATTTGCGTTGGCACAGTAAGAGAGGATATTGCCGTTCATCCGATAGATTTCGCCCGAAGCGTCCATGCCGTAGGCGCTGCCGTCGTTGCTGAATAACTGTACCGCGTCACGCGGAAGGAAAGTGTCGCCGAGATAGCTGCCGTTTTTGTCAAAGCGGCTGACGGCCGTGCCTTTTGAGGTAGGGGAGATGATGTAGATTTGCGAACCGTCCGCCGCAAATCCGGTCAGCGAGAAATTCCGGCTGCCCTCCAGCGCGGTGATGGTGTAGTCGCCGCTGTTCATATCCAGCGCCAGCACGCTGAACTGATTGACGCGCGTTTTCAGCAGGGCATAGGTAGTATATTCGTTATGGCAGACCATGCGTATCACGCCGTCCGTCGTCACGGATCTGGTCATTTCGTCCGGAATCACCCTTTCCGAAACCAGCGTGCCGCTATAGTATCCGTAAAAATACGCCGCGTCGTTATCGCTGTAGGCGAATAGCTTTTTGCAGCTGCCCAGTTCGCCTCCGGCTGCGGAAAACGACACAGAAAAAACCGTCAGTCCGACCAGCAGCGCCAGTATCAGACAAATCACCCTTTTCCGCATGATCTCACCACCTTTTTCTTCATTG
This sequence comes from uncultured Clostridia bacterium, assembly GCA_946415335.1. Classification (GTDB taxonomy): domain Bacteria; phylum Bacillota; class Clostridia; order Oscillospirales; family Acutalibacteraceae; genus Ruminococcoides. Next base: position 1,002 of record CAMKSB010000063.1, on the reverse strand, counting down.
TAACATACCGAAATACCATTTGACAAGACCGATTTTTTTGTGTATACTATTATTTACAAATGCGCCTGTGGCGGAACTGGCAGACGCGCTGGATTTAGGTAACGTCACCTCGGTGGAAGAAGGGATTTACATATGAATAAACCAAGCAAAGCATTGTTAGTAACAGATTTGTGTTTATTTGCTTTTGCCGTTGTATTCTTTCTTGTTTGCTCTGTTTGGAAAAATCTTTTTCCGGTTACAGCTTCACTCATTAACATTTGTCTTTCCGCTGTTTGCGCGTTGGCTGTCATCTTGCTTATGCTGTTTCAGTATCGCGGCAGACAAGCTGTCAGCATAATCAATATCATTGTTTCTTTTGCTCTGTCAATTGCACTATATGGTATTTATCACTTGCCTGTATTCGGCTTTATCGGTGAGAAAGGGATTCAGAACGGCATTTGCGGATTATTTGTTTTTACACTGTTTTCACGTTTTGCGCTTAACCTGTCGGTCTACTTAAAAAGCAATTACGGATATACGGTTACCCCCTCAAACCTGCGTGCGAATGTTCAAGGAAGAGGAACGATAACCGGTGCGTATGTAATTGCAAAAATTCTAAAAATCTACGCTGTTTTTATTCTTTTTGGCGGCATTGCAATTGCTGTGTTTAATGCGTTTATGCCTGTTATCGACATCAGCACACCGTATCAGATGGTTTTCCTTCACAAAACCTTGGCAGAAATTATGAAGCATTAAATCCTTTGCGCAACAATAAAATAATTAAATAACAGATAAATATCGGGTTTTACGACCTGATTTTTATAAAACGCGCCTGTGGTGGAACTGGCAGACACGCTAGATTTAGGTAACGTCACCTCGGTGTAACAATTAAATAATTTGATTTTGACGGCGAAAAGCTGTTGAAATATAGATGTGCGCCCGTGGCGGAACTGGCAGACGCGCTGGATTTAGGTTCCAGTCCGAGAGGGTGCAGGTTCAATTCCTGTCGGGCGCACCATAAAG
>CAMKSB010000062.1 GCA_946415335.1 uncultured Clostridia bacterium | reverse complement strand
TTGCAAATTGCCTGGAGAGAGTATTCCAATGTCAAAGCCTCCCATTAGAATAATTTTTCAATTAATTATAAAACATTTCTCCGATAAAATCAATAGGTTTTGGAAGGTAAATCCAATTTATTATCGGTCAATACGCGAGTTTTGTCTAAAAAGCGAGATGGCATCGGGGATCTTTATAAATGACATTCTTTTCAATTTGACAATTTATTACTGTTTCTTCCAGAAAGTTCGCTTCAATTTATTTTTTTTCGTAGAAATTGTTGTATTCTATGGAAATACATGCTATACTATGTTACTACATATTTTTCATGCGTTATTCAAAGGAGAAATTATGAAAAAGCAAATCGTATCCGGTTTATTGGCGGCAAGCCTGTTTGCTGCTTCTTTTTCGGGAACGGCTTTCGCTGCCGCCGTTGAGCATCATCCCGACCTGATCTTCGGAGACGCAAACGTTGACGGAAAGATCAATATAAAGGACGCTACGGTAATGCAAATGCTGCTGGCAGAGTACAAAACCGACAACGTACTGGACGTTGTGAATGACGATTCTCTCCTGGATTTGGATGGAAACCGGGAGCTGTCGATCACAGACGTCAAGCAACTTCAGCGGTTTGTCGCCGGTTATCCCGATGAAACCGACCAGATCGGCTATACCTGCTATCAGTGGCATGACAAGGAATACGCGTATCAGTATCCCATTACCGGCGAGACGCTTTCGGATAAGGTGGGGTATGACAGCGTGATCGACTACAGCGCCGAGCCCGTCGGCTCTAAGCTGCTCTCCGACGAGGGATACCGTGACGTCAGACCGCCCATCGGCAAGGTGACCGAAGAGGACTGCGTCGGGCTGAATCTGGTCGACCTGTTTGGCAAGACCGACTCCTTCCCCTCCGACTCCGGCATCGAAACCGTTCCGACGGAGAAAGAGGAACAAACGACCGGCTTTATCCCTGCCCTTCCCGGCAGATCCTATCAACTCACCGCAATCGCCAACGCCAATGTTTTCGGCGTTTCCCTCTATGACGACAACAAGCATTTCCTCGAAAGGACGCAGATCAGCGGCAACCGCACGACCTATACCGTCGACAACACCGACGCGCGCTATATCCGGATCACCGCGTGGAACAATTCGCTTTTCTCCGTCACACTGGTCAACGGTATGGCTGCTGCCGCCGGAGATTGGTACAGTCAGCCCGGCGTTACCGAAGGCTTTGTCAACGGTATCGGCGATATCAGCGAAGATAAACCCGAATACGGCTGTGTTGCCACCGACTATATCCCCGTTATCGCCGGAGACAATATTTTCGAGCACACACAGACCTCCGGTGTGCCGTGGATGTGCATTGCGACCTATACCCCTGACAAGAAGTTCATCAAGCGCAATACATACGCAAACACGGACTTCTTCAAAAACTGCAAGCGCTACAGCAGCTTCTGCTACACCGTTGAAGATGGCGTCGGCTATATCCGCGCTTCGTGCCGTACCTATACAGACGGCGTCCACAACCTGTATATCGGCGACCAACAGCAAATCAAGGAAATCTTTGACAGCAAGGTTACCGGCGCGATCAACGAGATCCGCATGCTGGACGCGCAGGGCAATCTGCACGCGGTCAATCACCGCGGATTCAGCACAGTGGCTCCCGAAAACACCCTCGCCGCATACAAGCTGTCCAAGAAAGCCGGTTTCCAGTATGTTGAATGCGATATTTCACTGACTTCCGACCGCGTTCCTGTGCTGCTGCACGACAACTCCATTGACAGAACATCCAACGGCACCGGCATGATCGACGAGATGACCTGTGAAGAAGCGAAAAAACTGGACTTCGGCTCATGGAAGAGCCCCGCTTATGCCGGTGAAACTATCCCGACCTTTGAAGAGTTTATCCGGCTGTGCAAGAATATCGGTCTGCACCCCTATATCGAGTTGAAATCGAATGTGCAGTTCACACAGGAGGACATCAACAGTATCGTCCGTACTGTCAATCGCTACGGTATGCGCGGCAAGGTCACCTATATCTCCATCAACCCACAGTGGCTCGAATATGTCAGAAATGCTGACGAGGAGGCAAGACTCGGCTATGTCGTCGCAGTCGCCAACGAATCAACCGTTGCGAAAAGCGTGGAGCTGCGCAACGGCAAAAACGAGGTATTCCTCGACGCGAATTACGTCGGTCTGAACGAGGAACGTGTACAGCTCTGCATCAACGCACGGATTCCGCTGGAGGTCTGGTCAACCAATACCGTTGAGTCTATCCTCAATCTTCACCCCTACGTCAGCGGCGCTACATCCGACTGGCTCAACATCAACGAAGTGTTGTATTCACAGTATATCGAGTAATAAACATAAAAGAAGCCGGCAGCGTGACTGTCGGCTTCTTTCTGTTTCAAAGAGGTATGAAAAAAGTGGTATTATCGGATATATTCGCGCGCGGTGGTAAGCGGAAAGCCCAGCTGGTACATGATCATGTCCAGATACTCGCGCAGCTCGCCGTCACCGTCGCAGCCCGTCAGATGGAGCATTTCACGCACGGTCAGCAGGCAAACCTCCTTCTGGAAGGTGCTTTCTGTCGCCACCGCGACTGCCTGCGCCTGCTCCAGCGAGATATATACGTCTCCCAGCACGCCCGGCGTGTTGGACGCTACGGAGATCGCTTCTACGGTGTCGGTCGTTCCGAGATGCTTGCTGACGGTGTCGCTGTCCGTCAAAATCACGTTCACGATAGCCGCACCCTGATATCCGGTGAGCTGGAGCGCTGCCAGACAGCAGCGTCTGATCAACATTCTGAGTCCCTTTGGCACCTTGACCGACTTCTGTTCTTCTGTGATAACTACCTTCGTTTTTCCCGTCATTTCGGAATCTCCTTTCTGAAAAACTATTCGTTTGATTACAATACTATTATATACGAACGCCTCTTTGTTGTAAATTCGCATATTTAATAAGAAATTCTTCACTGTCAGAAAAATTTTGATAAGTTTTGGATATTTTTGCTTGACTTTGCTCGATTGTGTGCTATAATATAAGCATGAGGTGATTGAAATTGCTTACTCAGGAAAGATATCAGTCAATTTTGAGCATCATCAACGAGCGTAACGCCGCGACCGTCACGGAGCTGGCGCTGCTGCTCAACACCTCGGAATCTACCATCAGACGCGACCTCACCGCCCTTGACGAAATGGGCAAGATCAAAAAGGTCTACGGCGGCGCTACCTCTGTCTCACAGAACGCCGGCAGCTTTGAGGATAATGTCAGTTTGCGCGAAGGTCTGATGTTTGGGGAAAAAACCGAGATAGCCAAATATGCCGCGTCCATGATCAACAATTCGGATTTCGTCTACATCGACGCCGGCACCACAACTTCACGATTGATTGATTTTATCGACAATCAAAACGCCACCTATGTGACAAACGGTATCGCCCACGCCAGAAAGCTGATTCAAAAAGGGCTCAACGCCTACGTGCTCGGCGGCAAACTCAAACCGCTGACAGAAGCGGTCGTCGGAGCAGAAGCAATCGCCAACCTGGGCAATCTCAACTTTTCTAAGGCGTTTATGGGAACAAACGGCATTGACCTGAAATCCGGCTTCACCACGCCCGACATCGAAGAGGCGAGCGTCAAGGAAGCGGCGATCAAAACAAGCTACATGCCCTTTATTCTCGCGGATCACACAAAATTCCGCCGGGTTTTCTCGGTCACATTCGCGCAGCTCAGACAATGCTGTATCATTACTGACGCGCTGCCGGATTCCAAATACAGCAGCGAGACTGTTATCAAGGAGGTCAAAATATGATTTACACCATTACACTCAATCCCTCGATCGACTACATCGTTCGGCTCGACAAGCTGGTTTCCGGCATCACTAACCGCACGACCAGCGAGGAATACTACTTCGGCGGCAAGGGAATCAACGTCTCCTGCGTGCTCGCCGAGCTGGACGTCGACAGCACCGCCTACGGCTTTGTCGCCGGATTCACCGGAGAGGCGATTGAGAAGGGTATCCGTCACGACAGGATCATCACCGATTTCATCAAGCTGCCGCACGGCATTTCCCGTATCAATGTAAAAATCAAGGCAGGCGAGGAAACCGAGATCAACTGTCAGGGACCTCATATCGACGACAGAGAGCTGGAAAGACTTCTCCAGAAGATCGACCGCATCGCCAACGGCGACACACTCATTCTCGCGGGCAGTATCCCCAACACCATGCCCGACGATATCTATGAAAAAATGCTGGAGCGCATCAAGCGCAAGAACGTGATGATCGTGGTTGACGCGACCAAGAAGCTCTTGGTGAACTCCCTCAAATACAAGCCCTTCCTCATCAAGCCCAACCGTCAGGAGCTCTCCGAGATCTTTGAGACGGAGGTCAAGACAGAGGAGGATATCGAGCATTACGCCAAGGAACTGCAGAAGATGGGCGCCAGAAACGTGCTTGTTTCTCTCGGCGGCGAAGGCGCTATGCTGATCGACGAGAACGGCAACAAACACAAGGCGGGCGTTCTCAAGGAAAAGGTCGTCAACACCGTCGGCTCAGGCGACTCCATGGTGGCAGGCTTCGTTGCCGGCTATCAGCTCAAGCACGATTACGCCTACGCTCTCAAGCTGGGCAGCGTCTGCGGCAACGCGACCGCGTTCCTCAGCGGACTGGCTACCAGAGAAAAAATCGACGAGCTGCTTGTCAAATTTGAGCAGACGTTCGGCTATTGATTATGTACCTATGGCCGGAGAACCGGCTGAGATATAGAAATTTTAGAAGGAGGATTTTGAATGCGAATTACTGACTTACTGAAAAAAGACGGTATAGCGCTGGGTGTTTCCCCGAAATCGAAACGCGAAGCCATCGACAAGCTCGTTGCGCTTCATCAAAAATGCGGTAACCTGAAGGATCAGGCTGCTTACAAAGAAGGTATCCTTGCCCGTGAGAAAATGGGTACCACCGCTATCGGTATGGAGGTCGCTATCCCTCACGCCAAGAGCGAGGCAGTCAAGGCTCCGGCTCTCACCGCGATCACGGTTCCGGACGGCGTTGACTACGAAGCTCCCGACGGCGCGCCCTGCAAACTCATCTTCATGATCGCTGCTACGCTCGACGGCGACGTTCACCTTGAGGTGCTCGCCAGATTGATGCAGATGCTCATGCACGAGGACTTCACCGCCAAGCTGAAAGCTGCTAAAACTCCCGCGGAATTCCTTAAGATCATTGACGATCAGGAAACAAAGCAGTTCCCCGACGAGCCCAAGGCTGCTCCTGCCGCAAAGACAGGCTACCGTGTACTGGCTGTCACCGCTTGCCCGACCGGTATTGCGCATACCTACATGGCAGCGGAAGCTCTCGCCAAGGCAGGCGATGAGATGGGTATCACCATCAAGGTCGAGACCAACGGCTCCGGCGGCGCCAAGAACGTGCTGACCGCAGAGGAGATCGCCAACTGCGACGGTATCATCATCGCGGCTGACAAGAACGTTGACACCGCGCGTTTCAACGGCAAGCCCGTTTACTCCACCAAGGTTGCCGACGGCATTCACAAGCCGAAGGAACTCATCAACAAGATCATCAACGGCGAAGCGCCCGTTTTCCACTCCGACAAAAAGGTTGAGGCTGCTGCAGGCGGCGGAAACGACAGCTTCGGCAGACAGCTCTATAAACACCTGATGAACGGCGTATCCCACATGCTTCCGTTCGTTGTTGCAGGCGGTATCTTTATCGCGATCGCATTCCTCATCGACACCTTCGCCGGCAATGCCGGTTCACCCGACTTCGGTTCCGTCAACGAGGTTGCTGCCTGGTTCAAGACCATCGGCGGCGTTGCCTTCAACCTGATGGTTCCTATCCTCGCAGGCTTTATTGCGATGTCCATTGCTGACCGTCCCGGTCTGCTCGTCGGCTTGATCGGCGGTTTCCTCGCCACCTCCGGCGCTACCTTCCCGCTTCCCGGCGGCGATGTTCCCTCCGGCTTCCTCGGCGGTCTTCTCGCCGGCTTCGTAGGCGGCTACATGATGCTCGGCATCGAGAAAATGTGCTCGAAGTTCCCGCGCTCACTCGAAGGTATCAAGCCTGTACTTGTCTATCCGTTACTCGGTCTCGGCGGCGTTGCCGTTCTCATGTGCGCGATCAACCCCATCATGGGTATCATCAACAACGCCATGACCAACGCCCTCAAGGCTATGGCTGATTCCGGTCTGATCATCCCGCTCTGCGCACTGCTCGCAGGCATGATGGCGATCGACATGGGCGGCCCGTTCAACAAGGCTGCGTATGTATTCGCTACCGGTATGCTCGCTTCTCAGACAGACGCCGCTTACATGATCATGGCGGCTGTTATGATCGGCGGTATGGTTCCTCCTCTCGCGATCGCTCTCTCCACCACCTTCTTCAAGAACCGCTGGACAGAAGAAGAGAGAAGAAACGCTCCCGTCAACTACATCATGGGTCTCTCCTTCATCACTGAGGGCGCTATCCCCTACGCTGCAGCACATCCCCTGCAGGTCATCCCGAGCTGCATCGTCGGTTCTGCCGTTGCAGGCGCTCTGTCCGCGATCTTCGGCTGCAAACTGATGGCTCCTCACGGCGGCGTATTCGTATTCGCTACCATGCAGGGCACCTGGATGTTCTATATCCTCGCTCTCGCGATCGGCGCCATTGTCGGTATGCTCATGCTCGCCATCCTGATGAAGAAACAGAACAAGTAATTTCAAACCAATATTTCAGGGGCATCTGTCCGATGCCCCTTCCAAAATGAACCTAACTATCAACTTGCAAAGGAGTAATGTATTATGGTATCCAAAAAAGTAACTCTCGTCAACGCGCAGGGCTTCCACATGCGTCCGGCTTCCGTTTTTGCCACCGCTATGGGTAAGTATTCCTCCAACGTCACTATCAAGTTTAACGGCAACGACTATAACGCCAAGAGCCTGCTGAACATCATCGCCGCTTGCATCAAGTGCGGCAGCGAGATCGAGCTGGTTTGTGACGGCGCAGACGAGAATGAAGCACTCGCAGAAGCTGTTCAGATGATCGAAAGCGGCTTGGGAGAATAAGTATCACAGAGAACAATATAACAGATTTATTTCAGCGGTGACAGTGGCGGCGTTGCTGTCACCGCAACAAATTTTTATGAAAGGGTGATTCTCATGCTGAAAGGTATCGGCGCTTCCGACGGAATCGGCGTCGGAAGAGTGATGATCATTACAGAGCAGTCTCTGGATTATACGCCCAAGGAAATCACGGACATCGAGGCGGAGCTGCAGCGCTACAGAGACGCTGTGGACGCTTTCTGCGATAACACCATGGAGCAGGCTGACAACATCCGCAAGTCAACCGGCGACAAAGAAGCGGAGATCCTCGAAGGTCACATCGCGATCATCCGCGACCCCTTTATGGGCGGCGAAATCGAAAATCTGATCAAGGCGCATCAGTGCGCCGAATCCGCTGTTGAGCAAATCTGCAAGATGTTCATCGACATGTTCTCCGCAACGGGCGACGACCTGACCATGCAGAGAGCGACCGACATCAAGGACATCCGCGACGGTCTGCTCTCCATCCTGCTCGGCGTGCAGGAGGTCAAGATCAGCGACGCGCCTGCCGGCACCGTTCTGGTCGCCAAGGAGCTGACTCCCTCCATGACCGCCGGCATCAACAAGGAAAATATCGTCGGTATCATCACCGAGACCGGCAGCCAGACCTCTCACTCCGCGATTTTGGCGAGAGCGCTGGAGATCCCGGCGGTTCTCAGCGTTCCGAATGCTGTCACTCAGCTTTCCAGCGGCGAGCAGGTCATCGTTGACGGTAAAGCCGGCGACGTGATCACTGCTCCCACCGAGGAACAGGTGGCTGAGTATTCCGCGAAACGCGAAGCATTCCTGCGCGAACGCCGTGAACTGGAAAATTATCGCGGCAAAAAGACCGTCTGCGCAAGCGGCGAAGAATACGAGCTTTTCTGCAACATCGGCACACCTAAGGACGCTACCAAGGCGGTCGAGGCTGACGGCGAAGGCGTCGGTCTGTTCCGTACCGAGTTCCTGTTCATGGACAGAAACGCGCTTCCCACCGAGGACGAGCAGTTTGAGGCTTACAAGCAGGCCTCGCTGATCCTCAAGGGCAAGCCCCTCATCATCCGTACCCTCGACATCGGCGGCGACAAGGATATCCCCTACCTCGGTCTTGCCAAGGAGGAAAATCCCTTCATGGGCTTCCGCGCGATTCGTTACTGTCTGAAAAACCGCGACCTCTTCAAATCTCAGATCAAGGCGATCCTGAGAGCCAGCGCGTTCGGCGATATCCGCATCATGTTCCCCCTGATCACCGCGGTCGAAGAACTGCGTCAGGGCAAGGCGCTCGTCGAGGAAGCCAAGTCGGATCTGAAGGCTTCCGGCATTGACTTCGACGAGAATATCCAAGTCGGCGTGATGACCGAGACCGCCGCGTCCGGCGTGATCGCCGATCTGCTCGCCAAGGAAGCTGATTTCTTCAGTATCGGCACCAACGACCTCACCGGCTACACCATGGCGGCTGACAGAGGCAACAGCGATGTTTCCTATCTCTACTCTCCCCTGCAGCCCAGCGTTCTGCGCATGATCCAGCGCATCATCGAATGCGGCAGGAAGGAAAATATCCCCGTCGGCATGTGCGGCGAAGCTGCTGCCAACCCGATGATGATCCCCCTGTTGATCTCCTTCGGTCTGACCGAGTTCAGCGTTTCGGCGCCCTCTGTTTTGAAGGTTCGCAAGAATATCGCGAAGTGGACAAAGGCTGAGGCTGACGCCGTTGCCGAAAAGGTCATGACGATGGCGACCGAAGAAGAAGTCACCGCGTACCTGAATACGATTGTCTGATTCTATCGAATTTCTCCTTTTGCGCCCCCGGCAGGCATGTCGGGGGCGTTTTTTTGATTTTTGCTTGACATTACCGGGTTTCGGTGCTATAATATCATTGTTGCCAATACGCGGATGTAGTTTAGTGGTAGAACTTCAGCCTTCCAAGCTGATCGTGAGGGTTCGATTCCCTTCATCCGCTCCAAAAAAGAAAGACGCCAAAAGGCGTCTTTTCTTTTTGGTTAAGCGGATGAAGGGAATCGAAGCGAGCGTTAAGAAAACAGTCCGG
>CAMKSB010000061.1 GCA_946415335.1 uncultured Clostridia bacterium | reverse complement strand
CGGCAGGCGTTTTTCTATATCAATTTTTTTGTACTTAACAATCCGATCCCAAGCGTTGAGGCGTTGTGCAGCGTTGCGGTCGTGGTCGGCTGTGCCAAGCCTCCGACTCCCAGCGCTATCAGACCGCCGTTCACGGAGATGATCGAGCGGAAATTTCTGCCGATGCGCTTCATCATAGCGGTGCTGAGTTTTCTCAGCGTGATGATACTGCCCAAATCGTTTTCGGATATCGTGATGTCTGCGATCTCCCTTGCGATCGCCGCGCCGTTGGAAATGGCGATACCCACATCGGCAGAAGAAAGCGCGGGCGAATCGTTTACACCGTCGCCGATCATCACCACCGTATTGCCCTTTGCTTTTTCACTTAATACAAAATGAGCTTTTTCTTCGGGCAAAACCTCCGCGTAGAAACGGTCGACGCCGACTCTTTCGGCGATCGCCTTTGCCGTATGCTTGCTGTCGCCCGTCATCATCACGATATTGTCAAAACCAAGCTCCTTGAGCTGATTCACGACGGCAGGCGCTTCTTCTCTGAGCGGATCTTCGATGCAAATGACCGCAGCAAGCCAGCCGTCAATGGACAAATACAGCCTTGAAAATTCGCTTGAGATCGCAAGCAGCTTTTTCTCTGTTCCGAGCGGTACGGCGGAGCCCTTATCCTCAAAAACAAAGTGATAGCTGCCGATCAATACCTCGGCACCGTCGATCGTGGATTTGACGCCGTGCGCCACCACATACTCGACCTTCGTGTGCATTTCGTCGTGCTTCAACCCTTTTTCAGCCGCCGCACGGACGACCGCATTGGCGATAGAGTGAGGGAAATGCTCTTCCAAACACGCTGCGATACGCAGCAGCTCGTCGGGAGTTTTGTCGCAGAAGGACACGACGCTGTGTACAGTGGGGTTTGCCTTGGTGAGCGTTCCGGTCTTGTCAAAAACGATCGTATTCGCAGCAGCGACTTTTTCAAGGAACTTGCCGCCCTTGACTGTGATACCGTAGGCGTTTGCCTCCCTGATCGCGGATAAAACCGTTACGGGCATAGCAAGCTTTAATGCGCAGGAAAAATCGACCATCAGCACGGACAGCGCTTTGGTTGTATTGCGCGTCAACAGCCATACCAGCGCTGTTCCGAGGAAGGTAAACGGCACAAGCCTGTCGGCAAGATGTTCCGCCCTGCTTTCTACATTCGATTTCAGCTTTTCCGTTTCTTCGATCATCGAAACGATTTTATCGTAGCGGGTCGAGCCGGAATTCTGCGTGACGCGGATTGTCAGCTCACCTTCTTCGATCACGGTCCCGGCGTAGACGGTCGCGCCGGCGTTTCTGCGTACAGGCACGCCTTCTCCCGTAAGCGTCGATTGATTCACCATCGCTTCGCCGCCGCTGACAGTACCGTCAAAGGGGATCATACTTCCGGCGTTGACGATGATCTCGTTGCCGGATTGGATTTCCGACGACTTGACCAAAACAGGTTGTCCGCTCGTTTTCAGCCAAACTTTGCCGACATTCAAAGACATACTGCCTGCCAAATCACTGATGGATTTTTTGTGCGTCCAGCCCTCCAATATCTCGCCGATTTCCAGCAGGAACATCACCGAACCGGCAGTTTTGAAATCGCGTCTGATCATCGAAACGGTGATGGCTGTCGCGTCCAAAACAGAGACCTCCAGCTTGCCCTTTGACAGACACCTTAGTGCTTTCCAAATATACCGCGCGGCTTTGACGGCAAGGATAGCGATACGGATATAGCGCGGAATGAAAAACCGCCTTAAATACCGTCCTGCGATCTTCTGCAACAGCTTGCCTGTGTATTCCTGCCGCAGCTCTCTTGCCGCCGTTACGGATGTGAGCGCGTGTTCGGGAATCACTGATGTATCGGGCTCTGTCTGACACAGGAGTTTGATCGCATCCTCTTTGCTGCCAAAATATTCGATCATCAAATCGTTTGTCGCAGGATAAACCTTACAGCGTTTGATTTGACGTTCGGAGTTCAGCGCGCAAAACAGCTTGTCAAGCTCCAATCTGCTGTATCGGTTCAAAATATGTACCCTCAGCCGACCTCGGATCTCGTGCAGTATTTTAAATTTCATTTTCTTCGGTCGACTCGACCGTCTTTTCGGGTTCAGACTCTACGGGCTTTTTAGATTCAGTCTCGACGGTCTTTTCAGGTTCAAACTCTACGGAATTTTCGCTTTCCTCGCGTTCAAGATTGATCTGCTTTGCCTCGGCATAAATATCCTCGGCGTTTTCCTGAACCTTAGTCACAGTTTCCATAACGCTTTTTTTGGCTCTCAGCGCTGCGGCAGTGCAATGGGTATATGCTTTTTTTGCGTCTCTGCTTGATAACGCTTTGATTCCCGCTGTACCGAACAATACGCCTCCAAAGAATATCAATGCGCCTTTTCCTAATGATGTCATAATATGTTCCTCCTTATTTATGTTTATAGCCTGTGATGAACGTCATTGCCATACATACGACGGCTGCAAACGCCCAGAATTTGTGGTGTTTCATTCGATCCATCCTTTCTACTCTAAAAGTTAGCCACAGCTAACCTGTGCTGAAAAAATAAAAAATCAAGTTTGATTTCCTTAATTATTATATAATAAACAGCTTGCTTTTGTCAATGGAATTGTTGATAAAAAAGCAAAAACGCTCAAATCAACAGAGCGTTTTGCTTTTATCATTATGAGTTGATTGTATTATCCTAAAGTGATATCCAAAATCATCATTACCGTAAATCCGAGAGCAAACATCAACACGCCGATATTGGAATGCTCTCCCTCTGACATTTCGGGTATAAGCTCCTCCACGACGACATAAATCATAGCACCTGCCGCAAAGCTGAGCAAATACGGCATGACGGGAATCAGCAGACCGGATACCATGATCGTGATCAACGCGCCGAGCGGCTCTACCGCGCCGGACAAAACTCCGCCCAAAAAAGCAAACGGTTTGCTCTTTCCCTCAGCGTGGAGCGGCATAGAGATGATCGCTCCCTCGGGAACATTCTGTATTGCAATTCCGAGAGCGAGCGCCAACGCTCCGCCTGCTGAAATATCGGTTGAACCGGACAACAGGCCGGCGTACATCACGCCTACCGCCATTCCTTCGGGAATGTTGTGCAGCGTGACGGCAAGCATCATCATCGTCGTCCTTGCCAGCTTGCTTTTATGTCCTTCGGCTTTTTCGGCAAACATATGAAGGTGCGGCACCGTTTTGTCAAGAACAAGCAAAAACAAGGTGCCTATCCAAAAGCCTACAACAGCAGGAACAAACGCAAAGACTCCCATCGAACTGCTCTGCTCAATGGCAGGTATTAGCAGGCTCCATATGGAAGCCGCCGTCATCACGCCCGCCGCAAAGCCCGTTAAGGCGCGCTGAACGCTTCGCCCGAGCTGCTTTTTCATAAAGAACACAAACGCCGCGCCTAAAGAGGTTCCGATAAACGGTATCAAAACACCGATCATTACAGATACATTCACAATTTTGTCTCCGATTACTTTGTGATGATTGCGACCGCGCAGGGGACGCGGCCTCGAATCAGTTCGGTTTCTATTTTCCGATAACCCGCTTTTTCAAAGAAAGCACGGTAATTAGAATAGGTGAACTGCTGCTTGAAATCGGCTCCGGCTTTCCCGATCGCCTTGACTACACCGCCTGTTTTTCCTGTCTTTTCTCTGTTGACATAGGTAGGAATGATCAGTCTTCCGCCTGTTTTGCAAACCCTGTATAGTTCCGCAAGCGCCTGATAGGGATGATCCAATAAATGAATGACGTTAGCCGCAACAACTACATCAAAGCTTTCGTCCGCGTAATCAAGCGACATAATATCCGCCATTTGAAATGTGATATTTGGAAACTTACTGCACTTCTTTCGTGCTCTTTTCAACATACCCTCGGAAAAGTCCGTCGCTGTTAACGACTTACAAACAGGAGCGATTGCTTTACTGATCATTCCCGTTCCGCAGGCACACTCCAGCACAACGTCCGTTTGTTTTATTCTTTCGGAAACCAAGCGGCAAAGCTTCCTGTTGACCCTTCCGTTATATACATTTCCAAACAGGTCATATACGCCTGAAATTCTGTCCCAAAACATTGTTTACTATCACTTCCTTGCGATCACCGTGATCCAAGGTTTATCATCATAGCGATCGGATTCGACTTCTGTAAAGCCTGCTGATTTTAACGCTGAGGAAAGTTCATCAATCGTATAACATTTCATACCCTCGATGATCTTCTCATATTTCAGGCTTGTATCATCTGTACCGTCGGATTCGTTGCAGATCATAAAGGAACCGCCGGGCTTCAATACTCTGCACACTTCGGAAAAACACTGTGTAAGCCCCGGCCAGAAATAGACCGTCTCAAACGCTGTGGCAAGATCAAATGTACCATCCTCAAAGGGTAACCCGGCAACGTTGCCTTGGATAACAAAGCATCTGCCCGCCGTGATCATATCCTTGTTATAATCCTTTGTTTTCTCAACCGATAACGCGGAATAATCAAGCGCCGTCACCTTTGCCTGTGGATAGCGTTTTAGGAGTTCGGCTGTGTTGCGACCGCCGCCGCATCCGAGCTCAGCGATGTTTTCGGCAGTAATCCCTTTGAGGTGCGTCATTCCCCAATCGGCAAGCTTGGCGTGCCCGCTGTTCATGCCGCTCACCATCATCTTGCCGAGGAAGCCCTCCGGCTTTCTTGTTTGATTAACGAAATTCTTGTAAAGTCCCATCATATACCTTCTTTCTTTTTATATCCGCAGTCGCAGTAAGGTCCCCCTGAGGCAAGAGTATATTTACGGATAAAGTCTGTCGTTCCACCTACGTCGCTCATCGTATAGTCCAAATGACACATAGCAGGTACAAGCTCAAACAATCCAAGCTCTTTCATCAAGGTGCAGATCCCGCATTTAGTAAAACGAGCCTCATAACCGCTGCCGTCAGAATAAGGGATAAAAACCATATTCCACGAGTAGGAATTCCTGTCTGCCGCTTTCAGTTCGGCAGTTACTTTCATCCCTTGTATATCCTTTTGTGTAAACTTCTTATTTCCACTTATTCGGCAAAACCATATTGTTGGTCTGTTCATCATTGACTGTGCATAAAACTCTGTAAGTTCATCTACCGAAGGCGTAACCTTCATATTCAGAACAAAAGCACAGAGCAAAGCACAGTTAACAATATTCATCTTGAAACGGTCTGCCTTTTCAAATTCCGGCAGCTTAGAAATGATTTCCTTATACTTCGGCTTAGCATTAGCAGAGATCGTTTTTGCCTCCTGATTGCCGTATCCGAGAACGGATGCCAAATGATTCTGAAACGACCTCTTATATAACAACCACATTCCCTGCGGCATACCTGTGTATTTCATGACATCACCTTAACTTGCCGACTTCCAGTTTTTCACAGCGTCTCTGATCTTTATGTCGATATCCTCACGAGCCGCCTTACATTCCTTTTTATGCTTCTTAGCGCTTTTAAACGCAAGACCTACTGCAAAGGCTGAGCCAACAGGCAGTATGCTTCTCAACATGGATTCAGGAAATAGGAAATGTGTCCCGTATGGATAGGTCAACACTTCATAAGTACAGGTATGCTGCCGTTCCTTTAAGCGCGATTCCATCCTGCGGATATATTTACAGGCATTCCAAAGGGTATCATCCTCGGCTCCGATAAAAACGATATGACCGCAGATATTCTCAATCTTGATCTTTTCTTCTTCTCTGACAGGATGAAGCCGCTCGCTTTCTTCAAACAATCCGATTGATGACATCAGATTTCCGCTGCCTTTTGTTTCCTCTTCTATCTTTTGCCAGTATTCGGGATGACGGTAAGCGAAAGGAAGATACGGTAGAGGCTCTCCGTGATAGCTGACAGTCGATTCGTGATCGCCAGGGCGTTCTTTCACGCCGTCCAAGCAGTCGCGGTAGAATCCCTCCATCACAAAATCACTCGGAGTAAGCGCAAGCGTCAGTGTAATATCAGAAAAGTAAGAAGCTGCGATCAGCGCTAACATACCTGTCGTGGAAGCGCCGACAATACCGATCCTTCGGTTGCCGACTGATTTCAGATAAGCGATCGCTTTTTCAAAGCGTTCCAGCGGGTAGTTATGATGTCCGTAGTCTTTCTTTGCCGGAGACATCGCCATACAGTTGCATCCGAGCTTGTGCAGCCAACGAACGCCTGCCTTAGCCAAAAAATCGTCAATGCTGTCTCCCAACATTACGATGAATGCAGAATCCGATATTTGCTTTGCAGGATAGTACGCACCGTAAAAGCCATCCTTATCGACATCAAAATAAACTCTTTTCATCACAAAACCTCACATATCGTTTTTTCTTATTTCTTACCGACCAACAGCGCGGAGCCGGACAATTCCATCCATACCGGTTCCCATTTTTTCATAAATTTGTCTGTTGTGTCGATCAGCTCGACCTTTTCGCAGCCCAACTCTTTCAGCTTTTTGACAAAGGCCTGCATATCGCCGTACTTCGATTTTGAAAAGATGTCGTGCAGGGCGAAGGTGCCGCCCTTTTTTAATACGCGCAGGGTTTCAAGCAGATACGTCTGACGGTCACCCGGAATATTATGATAAACATAATTGCTCGTTACCGCGTCAAAGGTTTCATCGGCAAAATCAAGCTTTACCGCGTCGCCCTGTTGGAATTTGGTGTTGTTCACCTTCTCCGCTCTCGCGTTTCTCTCGCAGAGCTGTCTGCTGAAAGAGGCGTATTCCTTGCCCCAGCGATCTATACCGATGACCTCAGCTTTCGGATTGCGCTTGGCGCAGGCTATCGCAAGCGCGCCGCTGCCGCATCCGACGTCAAGGATTTTGCTACCATCGGGAACACTGACATAGGACGCGACACCCTCGATGATCTGCTTTGACATCTGACGTTTTCCGTCGTAGGAAAAGGCACGGTACAGCTGTACCATCCACACGGTAATTATGCAGGCAATCACGGTCAGAATGAGCAGTACGATAAACAACACCGTTTTCAGCGTACCGCTTAAAATCCCCGTCAAACCGAAAATGATAAAAAGTATCAAGAACAAAAGTGTTATGGCTGCACCTCCGTATATCATACCCTTCGGCATCCAGTTTTTATAATCAGGTTTCATATTATTCACCTTATCCTTTCGTTTGTAAGGACAACATTCTGTTGTAAAACCCGTTTTGCTGTTTCAGCTTGTCGGGCGTGCCCTGCTCGTCTGACTTGCCGTCTTTGATGACTACGATCTTATCCGCTCCGGCGATAGTGCGCATACGGTGAGCGATGATCATAACCGTTTTGTTTTTAATCAAACGCGAGAGCGACTGCTGGATCAGCGTTTCGTTCTCCGCGTCAAGCGAGGCTGTCGCTTCATCAAGCAGAATAACAGGCGCATCCTTGAGGAAAGCGCGCGCGATCGAGATCCTCTGGCGTTCTCCGCCGCTGAGCTTCGCGCCGTTCTCTCCGATAACGGTATTGTATCCGTCGGGCAAGCGTGAGATGAATTCGTCGCAGTTGGCGAGCTTTGCCGCATTCATGACCTCCTCGTCTGTCGCGTCCTTCTTTCCGATACGGATGTTCTCCATGATTGTGTTGTTGAAAAGCGTTACATCCTGAAAAACGATGGAATAATATTTCAGCAAAGCTTCGGGGTCGATCGTTGAGATATCCTCGCCGCCGAAGGTGATCCTGCCCTTTGTCACATCCCAAAAGCGCGCCGCCAAACGGGAAACCGTGGTTTTGCCGCCGCCCGATGGTCCAATCAGCGCCGTGACCTCGCCTTGCTTTGCGGTGAAGCTGACGTCGCTGAGAACAGTTTCATCCTCGTTATACGCAAAGCCGACGTTTTTAAATTGAATATCAAAGCTCTCGGGACGGAAATCCTGTTTACCTTCCTGCTTTTTGATCTCATTCATCGCGTTAGTGCGGTCGATATTGACCTGAGCGCTGTTGAGAGCGCCGAGGTTGATCAGGGTACCCGACATAGGCTCGTAAAGTCTGGATACGACCAGTAGGAACATAAAGAAGGTGATGATCGTGATCTGACCGCCGAGCAGCAGCGTGGAGCCGACAAGCGCGGTTGTGGCGATACCGAACTTCAAAAACATCTGCGCGGGTACGACAAACGCCGCCACGCCTAATTCCGCCGCGATGGATTTTTTCTCGTAGTCTTTGATGACGTCATCCAAGCCGTCGATATATTCCGCTTCGGCGTTGTTACTCTTGAGGTCGCGCAGCGCTTCAATCCCCTCCTGTACGCCTTCCTCCAGTCTGACTCTTGTATCATTCTTGCGCTTGTTAAAGATGTTCTGCGTTTTCTTGGACAGTCTGACAGCGAGGAGCGATACAGGCAGCACCCACACCGAAGCAAGTGCCATCCGCCAATCAAACGCGAACAGAGAGATCGCTATGATGATCGTCGAGATGATCGAGCCGTAATACTGCGCCGCCTGATGTGAGAAGGTGTGCTCGATCACAGTGCAGTCGTTCAATATCGTCGTCGTGAGGTCGCTTAGATCCTTCTTGCCGAAAAACGACAGCGGAAGCTTTCGCAGCGTTTCGGCGAGGGCGATCCGGCGCACGCCGCTCTCCTTGTACGTTGAAAAGAAGGTCGCGTTATACTGCCAGAACTGCGTGATGTAAATCAGAAACAGAGAAACAATGATGCCGATGATATAAAAGAGGATCCTGTCGCCGGTCACGCTGTTATTCATCATATCCTGTGTCAGCTTGTACAAGAGCCCCACCGGGAGCATCAGCACTAAGTCAGATACCGTACAGGCGCAGACAGCGCCCCCAAATCCCTTGGCGCCTTCGCGCGACATCGCGTATTTACGCATGATTCTTTCAAGCATAATTCTCACCCACCTTCCACGAAACAGAGGATTGATAATCCTTCCATATTTTTGTATATATACCGTTTTTCTTTAACAGCTCGTCATGGACGCCCTGCTCCGCTATTCTGCCGTTTTCCAGTACGATGATATTGTCGCAGTTCTGAATGGTCGAGAGTCTGTGGGCGATCATAATCACGGTTTTATTCTTTGAAAGCTCCTTAAAGGATCGCTGCACAAGGTATTCGTTTTCTGGATCGGCAAAGGCTGTCGCCTCATCGAGCACAACGATCGGCGCGTCCTTCAAGATCGCGCGCGCGATAGCGATCCGCTGCTGCTCGCCGCCCGACAGATACACACCCTTTGCACCGATAACG
>CAMKSB010000060.1 GCA_946415335.1 uncultured Clostridia bacterium | reverse complement strand
TTGAGCAGACGGACGTCCCTCGTCGCCACGGTGTGCCACATGCTCGCCATGGTCGTCACGTTATACAGCATGTGACATTCGGGCTTTTCGGGCGAGCCGAAGTACGGCGCGACCTTGGACGGTTCCATGACGACCTCGCCCAGCAGCAGCACGGACGGGCAGACGATCTCGGTAATGATACGCATCATGCGCACAAGCTTGTGAACCGTGGGAAGATTTCGGCAGGATGTGCCCAGTTCCTTCCAAATATACGGCACGGCGTCAAGGCGGATGATATCGATGCCGTGGTTGGCGATCGACATCATGTTGCATACCATATCGTTAAACACTACGCAGTTGCCGAAGTTCAAATCCCACTGATAGGGATAGAAGGTCGTCATGACGATGTCGCCGTTTTCAAGCTCTGTAAAGTTGCCGGGCGCGGTCGTCGGAAACACCTGCGGAACCGTTTTCTCGAATTCGCTGGGGATCTCCCAACTGTCAAAGAAAAAGTAGCGCTTGCGCATCTCCTCGTCGCCTGCACGCGCCGCCTTTGCCCACTCATGCTCTTCGCTGGTGTGGTTCATAACAAAGTCAAGGCATACGCTGATATCATTTTCGTGGCAGGCGGCTGTAAGCGCCTCTAAATCATCAATCGTGCCAAGCTCCGGCTGTACGCTGCGGAAATCCGACACCGCGTAACCGCCGTCGCTTTTGTCCTTGGGGCTTTTAAGAAGCGGCATAAGATGCAGGTAATTTATGCCGCTGTCCCGTATATAATCTATTTTTTGCCGCACACCCTTCAAGCTGCCGGCAAAATTGTCGACATACAGCATCATTCCGATCAAATCGTTGGTGCTGTACCAAAACGGCGTGCTCGCGCGCTTGCGGTCAAGCGCCTTCAGCGCGGTATCACGCGCCTCGTAATATGCGTACATGGCGTTTACCAGCCAGTGAAACGCCTGCATATCATGATTGTAAACCTCGCAGTACAACCATTTGAACTCGTCAAAATGCTTTGCGAAGCGTTCGGCAAATTCTTTTTCCCATACGTCGGTAGTATTCATAGGCGGCTCTCCTGTCAATTCACTTCCGCAAGCGAAGGCATTGCCGGGATCGCGCCGCTGCGCGAAGCGGTAATGGCCGCGGCTTTATTTGAAAAATCAACCAAGCTTTTTATTTCCTCCTCGCTCAGCTGTGAAGGGCTGTATTTTCCCAGCCTTGCCATCGCGCTGAGAAACGCGCCGAAAAAGGTATCTCCCGCGCCGTTAGTATCGGCAACCTTTACCTTGACTCCGTCGCAGTGTCCGGTCACGTCGCCGAACCGGTAATAAGCGCCTTTAGCGCCGAGAGTCAGCAAAATCAGCGGAATGCCGTAAGCGTCCGCAAGCTGCTTTGTGCCTGCCTCGCAGTCATCTGTACCCGTGAGAAGCGGCAGTTCCTCGTCGGAGATCTTGAGGATATCCACCGTATCGAGGGGCTCTTTCATTTTTTGCACAGCCGTTGCTTCGTCCTCCCAAAGGCTGGCGCGGTAGTTGGGATCGTATGTTACCGCCGCTCCGTATTCTTTAGCGCGGCGGGCTGCCGAAAGAGTGGCGCTGCGTGAGGGCTCGTCCGTCAGGCTGACTGAGCCGAAATGCAGGATATGCGTGTTTTTCAGCATATCCTCGTCGATTTCGTCCTCAGACAAAAGCGTATCGGCAAAGCCCTTGCGGTAAAACGCGAAGCTTCGCTCTCCGCTTTCCTGCAGAGAAACAACAGCAAGCGTGGTGTTGGCGGTATCGCTGATCACCATACCGTCGGCGTTTACTCCGTTTTGACGTACTGTATCGAGCAAAAGCCTGCCGAACGCGTCGTTGCCGACCTTGCCGATAAAGGCGGTATCGGCGCCGAGCTTTGCCGCCGCCACCGCGACGTTTGCCGGCGCTCCGCCGGGGAAAGCCGTATACTGCGGGATCCCCTGCGCGGAAACCCCCGTCTGTGTTAAGTCTATCAGCATTTCGCCGACGGTTAATAAATCGAACATACCGACCTCCCTGTATTTATCCATCTTTTTACTTGTTTTCCGTTTCTATGATGCGCAAAACTCGCGCGGGATTTCCTACCGCCAAAGCGTTATCGGGTATATCCCTTGTGACGACGCTCCCGGCTCCGATCACCGCGTTCTTGCCGATGGTTACGCCCGGAACGATGATGACGCCTGCGCCGAGCCAAGCATTTTCACCGATCACGACATCGCGGTTGATTTGCAAGCCCTTTGCCCTCAGCTCAGGCTCCAAAGGATGGTTGGCGGTAGCGATCGTCACAT
The DNA here is from genome assembly GCA_946415335.1 of uncultured Clostridia bacterium. Classification (GTDB taxonomy): domain Bacteria; phylum Bacillota; class Clostridia; order Oscillospirales; family Acutalibacteraceae; genus Ruminococcoides. Next base: position 6,927 of record CAMKSB010000060.1, on the reverse strand, counting down.
TGGGACCGATCATCACACGGTCGCCGACATAGATATTTCCGTCGTCCACCAGCACGAGGTTAAAATTGGCATAAACGCCGCTGCCGAAATGAACATTTCTTCCGCCCCAGTTGGCGTAAAACGGCAGCTCGATGTAGCAGTTATCGCCGCATGACGCAAAGGTTTCTTTCATATACTTTTCCTTTGCGGCTAAATCGGTAGGCTTTAACTGATTAAACACCCAAAGCCCGTCCTGATATTTCCGCTGTTCGCGCATGATATCTTCATCGCCGGGATCGTAGAGCTGTCCCTGCTCCATTTTTTCATATTCTGTCATAGATTTATTCCGTAATGGTTTGAATAAAACGTCCGAAAGCCGCTTGTCCGGCTTCGTCGCGTTTGAACACGCCCGCGTCGCAAAGCACCTGCTCAAACACCGCGCCGACCTCTGCGTGAATGATATCCATTGCGTTGTCAGCGTTAAAATCGGGATGATCATTAAGCAGCTCCTCCGCCCACTGCGCGTGAGACGCCGTTGACGGGTCGGCGTCCAGCGGTTTTCCGCTTAACAGCGCTTGCCTGACAGCCTCGAGCTCATTTGCCAAACGCGCAGGCAAAACCGCAAGACCCATAACCTCGATCAAGCCGATATTTTCCTTCTTTATGTGGTGCAGAGCCGGATTCGGGTGGTACAGTCCCAGAGGTCTGTCCTCGGTGGTGAGGTTGTTCCGAAGAACCAAATCACACTCGAATTCACCGCCGTTCATACGGGCGATCGGGGTAATGGTGTTGTGCGGCGTACCGTCTGTCTCCGCGAAAATAGTGGCGGAAGCGTCGGTATAGCCGCGCCAGTGCTTCAGAACATAAGCGCAGGCTGCGACCAACTGCGTGCGGTCGGCGCTTCTCAGCCGGATAACCGACATCGGCCATTTGACAGTAGCGCAGTGAACCTCAGGGTAAGCCTTTAGTTCAAACACCGTCTCCTCCTCGGCGGTCGCCATGGCAAAGGTGTAGTTACCGCCCTGAAAATGCTCGTGGCTCAGGATCGAACCGCCTACGATCGGCAGATCGGCGTTGGAGCCGACAAAGTAGTGAGGGAATTGCGACACAAAGTCGAACAGTTTGTCAAACACCGCAGCGTCGATCACCATTGGTATATGCTTTTCGTTAAACACGATGCAGTGCTCGTTATAGTAGCCGTAGGGAGAATACTGCAAATACCACGGCTCCCCGTGGATCTCGATCGGTATGGGACGGAGATTCTGACGGGCAGGGTGGTTTTGATTTCCTGCAAATCCCATATTTTCCGCGCAAAGCTGACATTTTGGATACGCGGTCGATTTGCTCGCGCGTGCCTTGGCGATATCGCGCGGATCTTTTTCGGGCTTAGAGCGGTTGATGGTGATGTCCAGCACACCGTAGCCGGAATTGCTTTTCCACTTCATATCCTTGGCGATTCGTCCGGCGCGTACATAGTTGGTCTTTTGGCTGATGTCATAATACCAGTCGGTCGCCTCTTTCGGCGATTTTTCATAAGCGATTTGAAAATCGCGGATAATCTCACGCGGCATAGGCGTTACGATACCCATCAGCAAGGTGTCGAACAAATCGCGGTTGGCAGTGGTATCCTCGATCACGCCGTTTTCGCAGGCATAGTCGATCAGCGGCTGCAACAATTCGTCCACGGATCCGCCTGTATTTTCAACGGCTTCGTCCTGCCAATCATAGACGTGCAGCGCGTCCATCAGCTGATTGCGGATAACCAGTTCATCTACTTTTTCAATGAGGTCGTTTTTGATCGCGTAATCGATCAGTTTTTGAATACTTGCGTAAATCATGGTATACTCCTATGCTTTTATTTCAACGCCGCCGACAGGGCGGATGCGGATCACGTAACAGCTGCCTGCTCCGTACAGCGCGTTCATCTTACGGACATACTCCTCGGTTTTGAACACAGGCACAAACGCCTGAATCGTACCGGCAAAGCCGCCGCCGTGTACCCGAACCGCGGCGTCATCGCCTAAAATAAGGCGGCTCATCATAATTCCCAGCGAAATGCCCTGTTCGGTGGGCTTCGCATTGGAATAATGGTTTTGCAAAAGGTTGGCGGATGAAGCTGCCGAGCGGCGGTAAATTTCAAAGAACGCTTCAATATCGCCGTTGTCGAGAGCCTGCGCCTCGTCGATCGCGCGGCGGTTCTCCTTAAAATAGTGCACCGCACGCATAATGGCGCGGTCGTTGCACTTGCCGCGAAGCTCCGGAACAGAGCGAAGGAACAGAAATTCATCCACCTCGCGGAGGTATTCCTTGCCGAACTGACGCGCAACCGATTTCATCTCGGCAGGAACGGCAACATAATCCTCGGTCAAATCGGAATGGCTGCCCTTTGTATCGGTAATGCAAAGATTATAGCCTGCCTTTTCAAAATCAAAGCTGTATTTTTCGACATACGGCTTGTCGGTGTCGAGAAAGTCGATAAATACAAAGCCGCCGTAGGCGCAAACCGTCTGGTCGAGCAGACCGCTGCCCTTTCCGAAATAGACGTTCTCGGCATACTGACCGATTTTTGCGATCTCGGATTCATCGGTGCGGCAATCGTTGTATTTTATGTTGATGATCGTGCCGACAAGCGTTTCAAACGCGGCGGAAGAAGAAAGTCCGCTGCCACTGAGTACGTCGGAGGTAGAGTAAGCGTCAAAGCCTCCTATGCTAACGCCTATTGACGCAAAGCGCGAGGCTATTCCGCGGATGATCGCGGCGGAAGTGCCCTTCTCCTCCTCACAGACGGAGAGGTCGTTCAGATCGACTTCGATCCGTCCGTGACCTTCGGATTCCATGCGGATCATGCGTTCATCATGAAATGCGACGACCGCAATAACGTCGAGATTGACCGCTGCCGCCAAGGCGCAGCCGTGCTGATGGTCGGTGTGGTTACCGCCGATCTCGGTTCTGCCGGGAGCGGAAAAAATGCGAATATCCCCGTGTTGAGGGAAGATCTCGGCAAAGCGGCTGACAGCGTGGATATATCTTCTCTGCTGGCTTTCGATCGCGGTCGGAGAATCGCCGTAGAGGATCCTCAACGCGTGGTCGGCTTTTCCGCCGCGCAGAGCGTCAATAAACGTTTGTATCTTCATTTTCAAACACCTCACATATCAAGCATTTTCATTTCTTCTAATATCTCTTCTTCCGTTTTGTCGCTGCCGCCGAGTTCTTCTCGGAGCGAGGCGTAATATGCCTTTTCCTCGGGAGTTCCGGGCATGATTTTTTTGCCGTCCTCAGTGAGTATGAACTCTCCGTCATCGTCGACCAGCGGAAGATATTGGTTGTAGTCCTTTATGAGCAGACGCGCGGTGAGCATGGTGATCGCTCCGAAGCCGAAGAAAAACCAGCAAAACGCGTAAAGCGGCATAAGGTGCGGATCGCTGTAGGTCAAATACAGCGGAAAAATATGAAAGAACAGGTTGACGGGTATCCACCACGGCTTATGAAACGCAAAGTAGATCGCGTTGCGGAAATGGGCGGAAATCTTACCCTCAAACGCCGCGATGGACGGGAATGTGTAAATCAAAATCAAGGTGATTATCAGCGCCAGCGCGTAGAGCCCGTATTGAAAATAGCTGATCGGCTCACCTGCGCTAAGGCAGATCTGCACGTCAAAATAGCCGAAGATCATCAGCGCCGCGTAGATCACCCACACGATCGTCGCCTGCAAAAATGAGGTTTTGAATCCGAGCCAAAACTGCTTGAACGGATTTGTCACGCCGCCGGAGCGCATGGTTTTGAACATAACGCGGTAAAGAGCGGCATACGAAGCGCCTATCGTCACAACAGGCAGGCTGAACAGGATAAACATCAGATTGGCGCAGATAATGATCCCGATCTTTGTCATCAACCTTCCGAAAGGGCTGTCGTTGCTCATAAAAGAGTTGATAAAATTATGCATAGCTTACTTACCCTCCAAAATGAAGCGGAGAAAATCCTCGACTTCCTTGATGTTCTCGCTGTGAGCGCCTACTCCCAAGGCACAATCACCGGAGTAAACCTGATACTTTGTCACCAAAAGGCTGTCGCTTACGTCGATCCCCACGGGGATCGGCGCTGTATGCTCCTCGTCATCCACCGGCGTGTAATAAATAAAACGGTCGGCGTATTTTTTCTTCAGCGATGCGCACGCTTCGTCGTTCAAGTCAAACAGTCTGCCGCTTTGTCCGAGTGCCGCAAGCGAATCCTTCGACATGGTTATGGCGTCGATCTCGCCTGCGTCGGCTAAGCTGACAAAGGCGTTATAGTATGCGTTTCCGCGGGCTTGGTTTTGCAGGTAGTCAAAGTAGCTTTCGGCGTTGAATTCGACCTTTTTCTGTTTCAGGTCGTAGCCGGCGTATTCGGTAAAATCCTTCCAGATCTCCGAGCCTGTACCTGCCCTGGCAGTGGTATTCGCAAAGGTCACGGTCAGCCAGTTGTCAGGGATATTGGTGGCGATACGCACGATCAAAAATGTACCGAAACCGATGACAAATAGCGCGATGATGATCGGGATTTTGAAGTACATCCAAATATACTGTATTTTTTCCTTAAAAGGCAGGGCTTTTATCTTTGCCCTTTCCTCTGACCAGACGATTTTGTTGGGATTGTCTTTTTCTCTCAGCATCTTATTTGATCCGTATTATATCAAGCTGTTTGGCAGGATAATCTCCTGTTAATCTCTTAAATGTGTATCCGCCGGACATCAGCGCAGCGCCGCGGCACTCAAACTCTCCGTCAACGGAATATACCGCCTCAGGCAGCAAGCCCTTTAGCTTTACATGAACCGGAGCGGAATTCGCGAGCGGATTGGTGACAACGATATTCAGCACGGCGCGGCTTTGGTCGGCGCTGACATATTGCCAAGCCATATAGTGCGAGGTGTCGCGCATTTTGCTTAATCGGTACAGCTTGCCGTCGTGAATGATCGGCTCCAATTCCTTAAAACGCTTGATCTGCTCCTTGATCTCGGCGCAGTCCTCATCCGAAAGCTTGGTGAGGTCGAGTTCATAGCCGAAGGTTCCGGACATCGCGACCACGCCGCGGGTATGTACCGGCGTTTTTCTGCCTGTCTGATGGTTCGGCGATGCGCTCACATGCGCGCCTACGGTGCAGGCAGGATAGCCGAAGGATGTGCCGTACTGGATCGTCAGGCGCGAGATCGGATCGGTATTGTCCGAGCACCAGATCTGCGGCGAATAAGCGAGCATTCCCGCGTCAAAGCGTCCGCCGCCTCCTGCGCAGCCCTCAAAGAGCACGTTCGGGAATTTGCGCGTCAGGCGGTCGTAAAGGCGGTAAAGGCTGAGGTAGTAACGGTGCTGAACCTCACCCTGGCGCGACGACGGAATGGAATGTGAAAACACGTCTGAGATCGGGCGGTTAAAATCCCATTTGATGTAGTTGATACGGTAGGTTTCGAGAAGATTGGAGATGGTGTCGAACAGATAATCGTGAACCTCCTTGCGCGATAGATCGAGCACAAGCTGGTTACGCGCCATCATCGGCGCACGGTTCGGCGCTGTCATCGCCCAGTCGGGATGGGCACGGTAAAGATCGGAATCCTCGCTTACCATTTCGGGTTCGATCCAAAGTCCGAACAGCAAGCCGAGACCGTTGATCTTCTCGATCAAGCCGTCGAGTCCGTCAGGAAGCTTTTCGGTGTCGGGGATCCAATCGCCCAAGCCGGCGTTGTCATCGTTGCGGTTCTTAAACCAGCCGTCGTCGAGCACGAACATCTCCACGCCCAGTTCCTTGGCTTTTTTTGCGATGGAAAGCACCTTTTCCTCGGTGATGTCGAAGTAGGTCGCCTCCCAGTTGTTGATCAGCACCGGGCGGTGTTTGAGCTTGTAATCACCGCGCACGACATTGTTGCGGATAACGCGGTGGTAATGGTGCGACAGCTGCGTTAAGCCGTTCGCGCAGCTTAAGATAACCTCCGGAGTATAGAAGGTATCGCCCGAGGTCAGTTCCCAGCGGAAACGGTCGTCGTTGATGCCTGTGATCACGCGGACGTTATCAAACTGGTCGCGCTCGATCTCCGTCTTATGGTTGCCGGAGTACATCAGCATCAAGCCGTAGCAAGTGCCTTCATCCTCGTTGGCGTCGCGGTCACAGATGATCACAAACGGATTGTGCTGATGGCTGGACATTCCTCTGCCGGAGCTGAGTGTGTGTACGCCGTGGAACAGCGGAACGCGCTCGGGCTGACGTTCCATACAGTGTCTGCCGTGGAAATGCAGCATATCCCATTTTCCGAACGGCAGTTCAAGGCACATGGAGGAAGCCTTGCGCAGCCACATGGGCTCTGTACCCGCGTTGATGATCGCGGCGGCGCGCGTGATGATATCAAGTTCTTCAAATACGCCGTAATACAGTTTGACCTCGGCGTTGACGGCAAAATCCTTTAGCGTGATGATCAGTGTGTGTACGGTTTCTCCGTTGTCATACGCCGAGGGCAGTCCGGGTATCTCATACTTACCTTCGATGATCTCGTGCGAAACATAGCGGAACTCGGCGCAGCGGCTGCCGTCCGCAAACGAAGCGCGAAAGCTTGTAATACGGTAATCGCCTACGCCGAAGGAGGTGAACTCCTGCGCCATGCTGTCGAGCGAATAGTCGCGGTTGTTCCGCATGTCATAGGGATTGCCCGAAAAGCCGTGGTCATAGGTTCTAAACGGATAGGACATATCGCTTTGACCGGTTTTTCCGCCGTAGTAGAGATGCTGTAAATAGCCCATTCCGTCCACCTTCATCTGATAACAGGTTTCGGCGGTCTCTAAAATAAACTGTTTTGTACCTTCAACATAACGGATACTCATTTTCATTCTCCTTTTTTCTCGGATTGTTGTTGTCGTCTGTATTCTCTCGGACTGATGCCGTAGTAGGATTTGAATATTTTTGAAAAAGTAAACGGATTATCATATCCGA
>CAMKSB010000059.1 GCA_946415335.1 uncultured Clostridia bacterium | reverse complement strand
TCAATGCGGAAGAGCTTGTTGCCGAGGCTTTCCATCTGCTTGCCCGGCCATTCGATCATGTGTTCATTTGCCTGAGACCAGTAGTAAGCGGTCACGCTTGCCCAGTTGCTGGTGCAGTAGATGTAATGCTTGGTGGTGTCGGGCGCCTGTGTCGGCTGCGTCGGGTCTTCGACGGGCGAGGTAGGCGTGGGTGTGTCGGTGCCGACCTCAACGAGCTTGCCGCAGAGAGATTCGTGCTCGCTGTCATCCGCTGCGTAATACTGAACGGCGGTAACGTCCTTGACGTTCACCGAGCCGTCGCCGGTGGTGTCGCAGGCAAGCAGCGCGTCGCCGGTCAGTGTCTTGAGCTCAACGATGTGAAGCTGGATCTCGGAAGCGTCAACTACGTTGACCTTCTTATCGCCGTTGACGTCGCCCATCAGGATGGTTCTCTTGGGCTCGACAGGATTCGTCGGCTGGGTCGGCTGAGTCGGCGTAGGATCGGGACCGAGGTATTCCGACCACTGGTTGCCGTTTTTGAGGATCATGTTGGTTTCTTTGATCTCCAGACCGGGTTCCATGTCAGCGGGGTATCTGCCGCTGTCGCCGGAGAAGATGACTCTGCCGTTGACGAACGCGTCGGGAACCTCATAGGAGTAGAGCTTCAGGGTGGAATCGTATTTCATGGGAACGCCCGGCCATGCTGCAACAGACTGAGCGGTTTCGCCGTCGCCGGTGTAGATATAAGCCTTGACGTTGCCCCAGTTGGTCGTGCTGTCGTCAACGTAGATAGTGGTGACCGCGTAGGGGTCTTTCTTCTTGAAGGAGAAGGATTTCTCCAGTGTTTCGGTGGCGTTGGTCGCCTTCATGGTGACCTCGAAGATCTCGCCTAAGCCAATGCCCTCGCCGATGGTGAAGGTGTCGCCGTTTCTGACGGTGAAGGGGGTGCCGCCTTTGATGGAGACCGTCGCGGTATCAGCGCCGCGCAGGGATACGGTGACCTTCTGGCTGTCCTCAAAGAGGTAATCGCCCTTGATGCTCATGTTGATGGTGGACTGGGGACCTTCGATCAGGATGGTGCCGTTGGCGCCGGAGTTGAAGGTAGCCTTGCCGCCGCTGACGGTCGCCTTGGAGCCGTCGTAGAAGTTGGTAACGACGGTGCCGTTGCCCCACATGGAGGAAACGTTGACGTCGATGCTCTTGTTGGCAGGAGCGCCGATGACCGCGATGATACCGTCGGAGGTCTCGCCGTCGTCATAGCTTCTGGAGAATGCGTAACCGGTGGAAGAATTGTAAGCGGTGATCTGCGCGTGGTCGCCTGCGCCGACCGCTACGTGGCGGTTACGGAACTGACCGACCTTCTGCCAGTGCGCCAGGATCGCGGCGTCGTTGCCGGAAACGTTGAAGTTCATGTCGCTTCTCAGGGAGTGACCGCTGCCGCCGTTGCCGTCAAAGCCTAAGTTGGAGACAAGAGGACGGTTGCTCTCGTCGCCGTAGTAGACCTGGATGCCGCCGGGATAAAGCTGGAACGCGGAGCCCTGATACATGAGGTTGTTTCTCGCGAGGTTGGAGTCGTGAGAGGAGATGTAGGTGAGCAGGTTGTAGTTCGCCTGACGGTTGATCTGGGAAGCAGCGCCCTGATATGCGCCGTTGATGGAGCCGACGTCGGGAACGCCGCTGCCGGAATACTTGAAGCTGATCATGGAGTCAAAGCCGCCGGCGCTGTAGTAGTCGCCGTAGCCCTCCTGATAGCCCCAGCACTCGCCGGTCATCCAGAAGTCCTCGTCCCAGCCGGCGCCTGCCTTGGAGGGGTTGTTCTTTCTCCAATTGTTAAGCGCGGTGACGCACTTGGTTTTGAGTTGCTTCCAGGAAGCCTTCTCAACGTGCTTGGCGGTATCGCAGCGGAAGCCGTCTACGCCATAGGTCTCTACCCAGTCGGCGAGCCAGCTGGAGATGTAGCCGGTGACGGTGTTGGAGCTGCCGTATTTGCCTATTTTGGTGTTATAGGAGCCGTCCTTTTTCCATTTGTCCTGCAGGAAGGTCGGAACGGAAACCTTTGTGTTGGATTCGGTCTTGAAGTCCGGCAGACCGGCAAGGCACATCTGCTCGTCGCCGCCGCCGCCCTCAGAGTAGCCCGGCAGACCGCTGCGTACCCAGTTGGAGCCCCACCATCTTCCCCAGGTAGTAGGGGAGTTGGCGTAGTCAACCGTGTCGTGCAGGCCGTTGACGCCGGTGAGCTTGTAGAGATAGGATTTCGCCGCGGACTCGTTCTTGAAGGAACCGAAGTTGAACTCCATCATATCCTTGATGGTGTTGTAGCCGGCGTGGTTCATAACGATATCCATGATGATACGGATATTGTGCTTGTGCGCGGTGTCAACCAGATTCTGGAAGTCCTGCTTGGTGCCGAAGTTGAGATCCGGCTCGGTGTAGTCGAGCACATAGTAGCCGTGATAGGAATAGTGCGCGAAATCATTGGGCTCGCCGGGGGTAACATAGCCGTGGATCTGCTCATAGGGAGCGGAGAGCCAGATGGCGTTGGTACCGAGTTTGTCGAAGTAGCCTTCTTCGATCTTCTTGGCAATACCCTTGAAGTCACCGCCGTGGAAGGTACCGGGAGCGGTGTTCCAGCCGCTGAGAGGTCTTCCGCTGGCGTCAAGCGCTCTGCCGTAGGCGTGGTCGTTGGAGGTGTCGCCGTTGTAGAAACGGTCGGTCAGGAGAAAATAGACGTTTGCGTTGTCCCATGAAAAATCATCGGGGCTGGAAACGCTGTTTTTCCTGTTGTAACCGGCTGCGTCGTCATCGACAGTCGCCGCGTTGGCGGTGAAGCTGAACGCAACGGTCGACACAAGCAGTGCCGCGCTGAGAAGTGCAGACAGGATTTTCTTGTTCAATTTCAAAACTTCCTTTCTAAATAAAATATGCAAAGGTACATATCTACCTACTTTAATTATACTGGTTTTTCGCAAAATATCAATTATGTAACATAGCTGAATTCCTGTAGTTGAATTTATTGGAAATCACGAAAAGCATGCCGCTATGTAAGGCGCCCGCAGGCGCCTTTTAATCCACACTGTCCGGCGTTGCCGCCGGGTATTCGTCGTCCTCATACGCCTGCTCCGGGTTCGCCGGGATCATGCCGGTGTATTCGGTGGCGGATACCAGGTTCATCTCGTCCATGATCTCGTCAGCGGTCTTTTGCTTTCTTTTCTTCATAAAAAATCACCCCGGAATTAGTGTTTCCGGGGTGCGCGTGATTATTTCACGATCAGTTTTTTTATTTTGAAAACGTCGCCGTCCATGATCGTATATTGGCTGCGCAGCTCGCCGTCGATATCCGGCGAGATCGCCTGGTGGATGTACAGGCTGTCGATGCCGAAGTCCGCGGCGCCGCCGATATCGGCGAGATAGTCGTTGCCGATCATGATGGATTCGCTCTTTTTCAGACCGTAGCGGTTGAACAAGATTTCATAATAATGAACGTCCGGCTTGGAGCATTCCTCGTCGGAGCTGATCACGATCCCGTCGAAATACGGCGTGAGGCCGAGCGCGTTCAGCTCGTTTTCGGTAAAGCCGCGCTGGGCGTTAGAGAGCAGGTAGATGTGCTTGCCTTTGGCTTTGAGCGTGTCGAGCAGATCGGTCACGCCGTCATAGAGCCTAAGCTGTTTGGTGGAAAAGCAGCGGAACGCTTCCGCGATAAAGGCGACCAGCGCCTTGGAGGGCTTCACGCCCTTTTCGATGAACATCGCGCGGAACACCTTTTCTATTTTAATGTCGATCACGGTGTATTCCGGATGACGGCGGCGAACGGCGGCCTTTTCCTTGTCCACCAGTCTGCCGTAGGCGCGCTTGATCTCCTGATAGGAATAGTCGGCGCCGTGGTAGTTGTAGAGAAGCTGCATTTTTTTCCACAGCTGCGCCTGCCATTCATCCGTGCGGATATCGACAAGGGTGCCGTATAAATCGAAGATGTAATTCTGATACATAGCCTGCCTCCTGTGATTGTTTTTCTTATTTTACCAGTTATTTCTTCCGATTGCAATAGGTCTGAAAATATGATAAGATAGATTATATCGTCGAAAAACAGAGGTGCCCTATGACAAAACAACAAATCGCGCTTGCAGCGGTGCAGGCGCTCAAGGAGGAATACCCCGACGCGCAGTGTTCCCTGACCTATCGAACGCCCCTGCAGCTGCTGATCGCGACCAGACTCTCGGCGCAGTGTACCGACGCGAGGGTGAACCTCGTCACGCCGGCGCTGTTTGAGCGCTTTCCGGACGTGGACAGCTTTGCCGATGCAGAGATAGAGGAGGTCGCGGAGTACATCAAGAGCTGCGGTCTCTACAAGACGAAATCGCGCGACATCGTCGCCATGGCGCAGATGCTCCGCGACGACTTCGGCGGCGAGGTTCCCGATACGATCGAACAGCTCACCACCCTGCCCGGCGTAGGCAGAAAGACCGCCAACCTGATTTGCGGCGACGTGTTCGGCAAGCCTGCCGTCGTGGTGGACACCCATTGTATCCGCATCACCACCAAGCTCGGCTTACATAAGGAAACCGACCAGAAGAAAATAGAACTGGCGCTCAAAAAACTGCTGCCGCCCGAGGAGAGCAACGACTTTTGCCACCGTTTGGTGCTGCATGGCAGAGCCGTCTGCACGGCGCGTTCGCCCAAATGCGCGGATTGCTGCATGAACGGCTTTTGCCGTACAGGGGTAAAGGAGCTGAAAAATGGACGTTAAGCTCTTGGCGCTCGACCTCGACGGCACCGTTCTGCGCTCGAACAATACCCTTTCGCCTGTTGTCGGAAGGGCGCTCGAAAAAGCCGCCCAAAGCGGGATCGAAGTCGCCGTCGCCAGCGGCAGACCGTTCGGCTCGATGCCGAGGGAGATCCTCTCGATCGGCGGCGTGGATTATGTGATCGCCTCCAACGGCGCGGCGATCTATCACCGGCATAAGCGGATCATCTCCGATACGCTCCGTCCGCAGGACGTTCAAAAAATTCTGGCGCTCACCGCTGAATACGACCTGATCTGGGAAGCGTTCCTCGACGGCGAGACCTGCACCGACCGGCGCTACTATGACGACCCGGTGCGCTACGGATGCAGCGAGGCGTATATTGATTATGTGCGCGGTTCCCGTGCCGCCTGCGACGATATGCGCGGCTTTATCGAGAGGAACCGTCACCGGCTGGACAGCGTGGAATTTGTCTGCACCGACAGCCGTCTCCGTGAATATCTTTGGGCTTCGCTTGAAAAAGCGGTGCCGGACGTGTATATCACCAGTTCGTCCCGGAACTTTGTGGAGTTTATGAACGGCACGGCTACCAAGGCGAACGCTCTCCGCAAGCTGTGCGAACTGCTTGACGTCGATCAAAAAAATACCGTCGCTGCCGGCAATGCCGACAACGACGTGGATATGCTTTTATTTGCCGGAACCGGCGCAGCCGTCCGCAACGCCACCAAAAAATGCCTGAATGCGGCGGATTTGGTCGTTGATACCAACGACAACGACGGCATCGCGGAGCTGGTGGAATATTTAGTTGAGCGTTGATAGTTGATAGTTGTTTTACTTACCACTTGCCACTAACCACTTATCACTTATTCCTCCGGCTTTTCTCCGGTGAGGAAGGCAATGCTTCTTTCGATCACGTCCACGGACTTGCCCCACTCCTTGTCGCGGTTGCGGTAGTCGAACATGGCGATAAAATCCGCCACATCCTCATTGAGCGATTGCAGGTAATTCTTTGTCAGATTGGTGGCTTCGGCGTTGAAATCGCCGAGCAGCCTGGAGGGCAGTCCGCCTTTTCCGGATGCCGCTTCCGACACGAATACATAGTGCTTCAGGCATATATACTCCTGCTCGCTGAAAAGCGTGCGGAAGTCGCCGCCTTTTGACCATTCGGTGAGCACCGCGCCTGTCAGGTGTACCATGCCTTTTTCGATGCGCTCGCAGACAAAGCAGGAACCGAGCGTCTTTTTGATCGCTTCCAGCTTCTTTTTGTCCGGCTTGCCGCCGGGCTTTTTGGGCATGTAGTTGTCAAAGATCTCCTGCAGATGCGTTTCGAGCAGCAGCACGTTCGGCAGCTTTTGCCCTTTTTGGAACATCTTGGAAAAATGACGGTGACAGAAGCCCGTCTTGTTGGTCTCCACGCGGATACTCGGCTCCATCATCGCGTCGCCGACAATGTATTCCACATACCGTTCCTCAAGCATACGCTCCATCCGGCAAAACGGACAGCCGCATTTCGGTCCGAAGATCTCACTGATCGGAATTGTAACAATCGTCTTTTTCATTTCAAAAACTCCTAAGCCTTTTCTTTTAGTATATCATATATATTCGCTTTTGAACAGAGGTTATTTTACGAATCACAGGACATGCTTATGACACCATCCCTTATCATTCCCAACGTCACCGACCTTGACCTTGCGCAGACGCTCGACTGCGGTCAGAGCTTCCGCTGGACGCAGCAGCCGGACGGCTCTTTTTCCGGCGTCGCCTTCGGCAGAAGCGTGAACGTGTCGCTTGACGGCGGCGATCTCATTATCCATAACGCTTCCAAAGAGGATGAAGCGTTATGGCGCGAATATTTTGATCTCAGTCTCGATTACGGCGCAGTTCGCCGGCAGATCAGCAAGCTGCACCCTGTTTTGAAGGAAGCCGCGCGTTACGCGCCGGGCATCCGGATCCTCCGCCAGGAGCCGTATGAAGCGCTGTGTACCTTCATCATCTCGCAGAACAACAACATCAAGCGTATCAAAGGCATTGTCAGCCGCCTTTGCGAGTGCTTCGGCGAGCCGGTCGACAGTGGCTTTGCGTTTCCGACAGCGGAGAAAATGGCTGCCCTCACGCCGGATGATCTGGCGCCGCTTCGTGCCGGCTTCCGGGCGCGTTATCTCGTTGACGCAGCGCAGAAGGTCGCGTCAGGCGAGGTCGTTTTGGAAAACTGCCGCAGCCTGCCCTATGAGGATGCGCGAAAAGAGTTGATGAAGATCACCGGCGTGGGCGTGAAGGTTGCCGACTGCACCCTGCTGTTCGGTCTGCACCGGATCGAGGCGTTCCCGGTAGACGTTTGGATGAAGCGTGCGCTGGACGCCCTTTTTCCGGGAATGTCGCCGTCGGATTTCGGCGAGTACGCCGGGATCGCGCAGCAATACATCTTTCACTACAGCCGTATGCACCCGGAGCTCTTCGCAGAAAATAAAAAAGTTGAAAAATAATGGTTGTGTTTGGGCTGAAAGTGTTGTATAATAATGATATATGACTTTTTTTGACGAAAAACAAATCTTTGGAGGTGCTTTCTTCATGGTCGATCGCTTTGATTTAGACAATTTTGACGATAGCTTATCACAGGAACGCCGCCAACGCGCACAGCAGCAGCGCCGTCCCCAGCAGAGCCATTCCCAAGGTACATCGGGCGGTCGCCCGGTATACCGTGACGCTGCCAGCGCCCGCAGAAGGCGTGAGGCACAGCGCAAACGCCGTCTGAGGAACCGCGTGATCATCGTCTGCGTCGGCATCCTGATCGTCGTATTTATCATTCTGATGTTCTCGCTGATGATCAAGGGCTGCTCTTGCTCTTCTTCCGGAAAACAGCCCGAAACATCCAGCATTTCGACCGACACCAAACAGCAACAACAATCGTCATCCAATTCTCCGGCGACTTCTTCCGAGCCTTCGGCGCAGCCGGTCAATCAGCAGGATCTCTCGCCGAGCTACTTCAAGACGCCGGTGATCAAGGACGACAACACCAACGGCGAGCTTTACTATGCGATCTACGTTTGGAACAAGACCGGTTATGAGCTCTTCGGCGGCGACAACGAGCGCTCCAAAACCTACGCCGAAACCATCAATTCAATGGCTGCCAAGCTGCCCGGCATCAAGGTTTACGATATGATCATCCCGAACCACACCGAGTTCGGTCTGCCGGAGCGCCTGAAATCCGGCGACATCACCTCGACCTCTCAGGCGGAGAGCATCAAGGCGGCTTACGCGGCGCTGAGCAAGGACGTTACCGCGATCAACCCCTACAACTACCTTGCCGACCACAATGAGGAGTATATCTACTTCAAGTCCGACCACCACTGGACGGGACTGGGCGCTTACTACGCTTACAAGGCGTTTGCCGATACCAACGGTATGCCGGCGCTCAACCTCAAGGACTGCACAGAGAACCAGATCGACGGCTTTACCGGCAGCTTCTCCAATTCCGCGCCGAATCTCGACGTGGACAGCGTTCACTACTGGGATTTCCCCTACAGCGTTACGATGGATCTGACCTATGACGGCGGCAACACCGAGACCTACGACACGCCTTACTTCAAGGGCGCTGCGGAAGGATCGCTGACCTACGGCGTGTTCATCTTCGGCGACAATCCGCTGACGGTGCTCAAATCCAAGTCGGAAAACGCCACCCCGGGTAAGAAGATCGCCATTGTCAAGGAGAGCTACGGCAACTGCCTGTCACCCTACTTCACCAATAACTACGAGGAAGTTCACATCATCGACTTCCGCTATTTCAGAGATAACGTCAACAAGTCCTTCCAGGCATACTGCACCGAGAACGGCATTACCGACGTGCTCTTCGTCAACGGCGTTATGAGCGCCAACACCCAGATCCAGCTCGACAGCATGACCGGTATGTTTGACTGATCCGGTTTTACCCTAACGAAAGGAGGCAGCGCAATGATCGCGGACAACGTCAAGGTTTCGCTCTTTGGCAACATCAGCGACGGACTCTATTCCGCCTATGTCAGCACAAACGGCTCGGGCAACCAGAGCGCCTATGTGGTGACGCGCAAGGAAGTTCGCGATTATTTTGACGGTATCGTCGTTGCGGTTGCCGAATTCGAAGGGCTTGCCGGCGCACGTCCGATCGTGTCCACCTACGGCGAGGTCTTCTATGAGCCGGAGCTGCGCAGACGGTTGTCCAAGCTGAAAAACATCAAGCTCAAACACATCCGCTGTCTCTATGAAAAATCCTGCGGCGGCATCATCTTCTACAAGACGCGCCGCAACACCAAGATCCTGCTCGTCAAGAACAACAACGGCAGGTACTGGAGCTTCCCGAAAGGTCATATCGAGGAAGGCGAGACCGAACAGCAGACCGCCATCCGCGAGATCAAAGAGGAAACCGGGCTGGACGTCACGCTGGTTCCGGGCTTCCGCGAAATCAGCGAGTACAGCCCCTTCGGCAAGATCCGCAAGCGCGTCGTGTTCTTCCTGGCGAGAGCCTTTACCGATAACGTCAAGATCCAGGAGGAGGAGATCGACTCCTATATCTGGGTCGATCTGCAGCAGGCTCGCAAGCTGTGCTCCTACGACAACGATCTGCGGATCATCGAAAAAGCAGAGCTGACCATCCAGTTTTCCAAAAACTAAACACTCAAAAAAATCGCCCGGCTTATTGTAAGCCGGGCGTTGCAGACTGTGGAAAAAGTCTAAATGAAATTTTTTCAAGACAACGTTTGACAAAGCGCAAGCCTTCCCCCGAGGGGAAGGTGGC
>CAMKSB010000058.1 GCA_946415335.1 uncultured Clostridia bacterium | reverse complement strand
GAGGCGATGGTCACGTCCATATCGTAGTATTGGTATTCGCCCAGCCGTCCGCCAAACAGCACCTTGTCGTCCTTGTCGGCAAGCGCTTTGTATTGAAGGTACAACGCGGTGTTGGCTTCGTCGTTGACCGGATAATACGGCTCGTCGCCGGGCTGCCATTCGGAGCTGAACTCTCGGCTGACGACGGTTTTGGGCAGGTCGTTGCCGTTCTCGTCCTTGCCGAATTCAAACCACTTGTGCTCGATGATCCTGGTGAACGGCGTTTCGCGGTCGGTGTAATTGATCACTGCGTTGCCCTGGAAATTCGGCTTGTCGAGCACTTCCGTTTCAAACCGCACGGAACGGTACTGCAAATGCCCCAGCCGATAGCCGAAATACGCGTCGATCGCGCCGGTATAGATCACCTTGTCTGCGCAGCCGTCGAACGCTTCCTTGTTTTCGAGATAATCGGTATCAAGCAGCACCTCCGCTCCCTCCAGCAGCCGCGCGATCATCTTGGTGTAGCCGCCGACGGGGATCCCCTGATACAGCGCGTTGAAGTAGTTGTTGTCAAAGGTCAGCCGCACCGGCAGACGCTTGATGATGAACGCCGGCAGCTCCGTACACGGACGTCCCCACTGCTTTTCGGTGTAGCCCTTGATCAGTTTTTCGTAGATATCCCGACCAACCAGCGAGATCGCCTGTTCCTCTAAGTTTTTCGGCTCGGCGATCCCGGCGGCGGCTCGCTGTTCCTCGATTTTTGCCAGCGCTTCCTCCGGCGTGATCACGCCCCACATCTTGTTGAAGGTGTACATATTGAACGGCAGGGAGTATAATTCGCCCTTGTAGTTCGCGACCGGCGCATTCGTGTAGCGGTTGAATTCGGCGAAGCGCGTGATGTACTGCCAAACGCGCTTGTCGTTGGTGTGGAAGATATGCGCGCCGTAACGGTGTACGTTCACGCCCTCCACGTTCTTGGTATAGATATTGCCGGCGATATGCGGACGCTTTTCCACGACCAGCACGCGCTTGCCCTGCGCGGCTGCCTGCTGCGCGAAAACGGCGCCGAACAGTCCCGCGCCGACGATCAGATAATCGTATTTCATATTATTATCCTTTCGGAAAACAACGGATTTGTGCTTTTTGCACAGTCTATTATAGCCTAATTTGTGTGCGGTGTCAATCTCTTGGACTTGATAAAACGGGGGAAGTGTAGTATAATAATAAATTGGATAACTATTAAGGCAATACCGCATAATTTAGGTGTGCGGATTGCGATGTAAGATTTTTCGTCAGGTTGGACAAAAAAGCGAGGTAAGGCTGGCGCCTTGCCGAGACTTTTTTGGGCAAGCTGACGGAATAATATTCAAGCAAGGCGTGCGCCGCAAATTGTGCGGTGTTGCCTTAATTCAATGCGGAGGTGTTTTTCGTGCAGCTGAATACAGGCGACCGTCTGGAGATGAAAAAACCGCATCCCTGCGGCGGCAATGTTTTTACGCTGCTGCGCGTCGGCATGGATTTCAAGATCCGCTGCGAGACCTGCGGCAGAGAGGTCATGGCGCCGCGCAAAAAGATCGAGAAAAACATCAGAAGGGTCATAGGGGATAACCATGTTTGAACGAATTGAAATTTTTGATAAACGCTATGCCGAGCTGAACCGCCGGCTGTATGAGCCGAGCGTGGCGGCTGATCCGGAGGAATACCAAAAGATCATGAAGGAGATCAAGTCCATCGAGGAGATCGTCCTGACCTACCGCGAATATAAAGCGGCGCAACAGACCGAGCAGGACAGCCTGGAGATCCTCGGCGACGGCAGTATCGAGCCGGAGCTGCGCGAACTGGCGCAGATGGAGCTTGACGAAGCGAAGGAAAAGCTCGAAACGCTCAGCGAGCAGCTCAAGATCCTGCTGCTGCCCAAGGATCCCAACGACGACCGCAACGTCATCGTGGAGATCCGCGGCGGCGCCGGCGGCGAGGAGAGCGCCCTGTTCAGCGCGGTGCTCTACCGCATGTATACCATGTACGCCGAAAAGCGCGGTTACCGCGTGGAGGTCGTCAACATGAACGAGACCGAGCTGGGCGGCTACAAGGAGATCTCCTTCATGATCGAGGGAGACGGCGCGTATTCCCGTTTCAAATACGAGAGCGGCGTTCACCGCGTCCAGCGCGTGCCCGAGACCGAGAGCCAAGGGCGCGTCCATACATCCACCACCACCGTCGCGGTGCTTCCCGAAGCGGAGGACGTGGAGCTGGAGATCGACCCCAAGGATCTGAAGATCGACACCTTCCGTTCCAGCGGCGCAGGCGGTCAGCACATCAACAAGACCAGCTCCGCCATCCGTATCACGCACCTTCCCACCGGTACGGTGGTCGAGTGTCAGGACGAGCGCAGCCAGTACAAGAACAAGGACAAGGCGCTCAAGGTGCTCAAAAGCCGCCTTCTCAAAGAAAAGCAGGATAAGCAGGCGAGCGAAATCGCCGCCGACCGCAAATCTCAGGTCGGCACCGGCGACCGCAGCGAGCGTATCCGTACCTATAACTATCCGCAGGGCAGACTGACCGATCACCGCATCGGGCTGACGCTCTACAAGCTGGAGGACATTCTCAACGGCAATCTCGACGAGGTGATCGACGCACTGATCACCGCCGACCGCGCCGAAAAGCTAAAGGAAAGCATGGAAAGCTGAGGCAAATCATGCAAACGCAATTATTGAAAAACACACAATCGGATATCAAAACCGCCGGCGCGATTTTAGCAAACGGCGGACTGGTGGCGATCCCCACCGAGACGGTCTACGGACTGGCGGCGGACGCGCTCAACGGCAAGGCGGTCGCGCGGATCTTTGAAGCCAAGGGCAGACCGATGGACAATCCGCTGATCGTCCACGTCGCTTCCTTCGAGGATATCAGCCGTTTTCGTCTTGTCAGCGAGATTCCCGACGTCGCCTATGCGCTCGCCAAGCGCTTCTGGCCGGGACCGCTCACCATGATCATGAAAAAGGGCGAGGCGATCCCCGACGAGGTTTCCGCCGGGCTCGACACGGTCGCCGTCCGTTTTCCGAGTCATCCGGTAGCGCAGGCGATCATCCGGGCGGCAGGAACGCCTTTGGCAGCGCCATCCGCGAATCTCTCCGGCTCTCCGAGCCCGACGACGGCGCAGCACGTCATGAACGACATGGACGGCAGGATCGACGCGGTTCTCGACGGCGGCAGCTGCGAGGTCGGCGTGGAAAGCACCGTGATCACCCTCGTGCCGGAGGTTCCGCGCGTATTGCGGCCGGGCGGCGTGACCGTTGAACAGCTCAGCGACGCGCTCGGCGGTATCGACGTGGACGACGCGGTGCTGCATCAGTTAAAAGAAGGCGAACGAGCCGCCAGCCCCGGCATGAAATACAAGCACTACGCGCCCAAGGCGAACGTGATCCTGCTCAAATGCACCGACGACGAGTTTGTGCGCTACGTCAACCAAAACGCCGGCGTCGGCGTCGCCGCTCTCTGCTGCGACGAGGACTTGCCGCTGCTTGGGGGCGTCAAGACGCTCTCTCTGGGCAAACGCGGCGACTATGACGCGCAGGCGCACGCGCTCTTTGACTGTCTGCGACGTGTGGACGGCTACGGCGGCGTGCTCACCGTCTATTCACGCCTGCCGCAGACCGACGGCGTCGGCTTGGCGGTCTACAACCGCCTGATCCGCGCGGCGGGATTTGAGGTGATCGACCTTGCGTAGCTATCGCCTGATCGGACTGACCGGACAGACCGGCGCCGGCAAAAGCGCCGTCGCGGACTACCTTTCTCAGCGCGGCTTCGCCGTCCTCAACGCCGACAAAATGGTGGCGGACGTCTACCGCGAGAGCCCTGTCTGCCTGAAAGCGGTCGCCGCGTGCTTCGGCGGAGATATCCTCAGAGCCGACGGCAGTCTCGACCGTCCGCTGCTGGCAAAACGCGCCTTTTCCTCGCCGGAGAACACCGCGCTGCTCGGCAAGATCGTCCATCCCTTTGTCATCGCGGAGACCTTGCGGCTGCTGAAAGTGCAAGAGGGCATGGTGATCCTCGACGCGCCGCAGCTGTTTGAGAGCAATATGGACGTGCTCTGCGATTGTATCATCGGCGTGACGGCTCCCGAGGAGCTCCGGCTTGAACGTATCCTCCGGCGCGATCACTTGACCGAAGAACAGGCGAGAGAGCGCATGAAAGCGCAGCTTGACGAGTCCTTCTTCCGTGAGAACACGGATCATTTGATAGAAAACAACGGCGACCTGCCGCAGCTCTACGCGCGGCTGGAAACCCTGATAAAAACGATAAAAACCGAGGTGATGTGATGGCGGACAACTACCGTCGCTACCAAAGCCGCAGCGTCAAAAAAGCGGAGCGCAGGCAGACGCGCAGAAACGTTCTGATTTGGACGGCGATCATCGCCGGAATCGCCGTGGCAGCCGTGATCTTTGTGCTGGTGTTCCACCGCAATACCGCCGAAGAACTGAAAAAGCTCAGCTATCCGCGCGAGTACAGCGAGTACGTCGACAAGGCGGCGCGTGACTACCATTTGGAGCCGGCGCTGATCTACGGCGTGATCCGAACCGAGAGCGGCTTCGATCCCGAAGCGCAGTCCGGCGTAGGCGCGATGGGTATCATGCAGGTCATGCCGGAGACCTTCGACTGGCTGATGGATCACCGCGGCGAAACCGGCAAATACAACCACGACGACCTTCTTAATCCGGCGGTCTGCATCGACTACGGCAGCTACCTGCTGCGCTATTTCTACGACTACTACGGCACCGAGCAAGCTGCCGTTGCCGCCTATAACGCCGGCTTCGTAGTCGGCGAATGGCTGGAAAACCCCGAATACAGCCCCGACGGCAAAACCCTGACCGTTATCCCCTATCCCGAAACCAGCGATTACGTGGAAAAGGTAGAGGACGCGAAGGAACAGTACATAAAGTTGTATTATAGTTGATTATTGTAAACTGTTAATTGTTAATCGTTAATTGTTAATTGTAAATTGAAAGGACAGATCATTATGGCAGAAGAAAAAACAAGGACGGCTCTTCTTCGCGAGGAGCTGATGATGGAGGAAAAAGGTATCAAAACGCTTTCCGCAGAGGAGATCTCCGCGGCGGATAATTTCTGCGAGGGCTACAAGATTTTTCTGGACGCCTCTCCCGTAGAGCGCGAGGCAGTCGTTGTCGCCCGTCAGATGGCGGAGGAACGCGGCTTCGTCGCCTTTGACCCGCAGGCGAACTATCAGCCCGGCGACAAGGTGTATTACGTCAACCGCGGAAAGGCGATCGGCCTGGCGGTCATCGGCAGAAACGGCGTGAGAAACGGCGCCCGTCTGGCGATCGCGCATATCGATTCGCCGCGCATCGACCTCAAGCCCTGTCCGCTGTACGAGGCAAACGATCTGGCGCTCTTCAAAACGCACTACTACGGCGGTCTGAAAAAATACCAGTGGACAGCCATTCCGCTGACCCTGCACGGCGTCGTTGTCAAGCTCGACGGCACGGTGGCGGAGATCAGTTGGGGCGATCAGCCCGACGAAAGCTGCTTCTGCGTGACCGACCTGCTGCCGCATCTGGCGCAGGAACAGGTGACCAAGCCCATGTCCAAGGCGTTCACCGGCGAGGATCTGAACGTTCTGGTTGGCTCGCGTCCCTATCCGGAAGCCGAGGACGACAAGGAGCTCGTCAAGCTCAACGTCATGTCCATCCTCCGCGAGAAATACGGCATGACCGAGAGCGATTTCCTCTCGGCGGAGCTTTGCCTGGTGCCTTCCTTCAAGGCGAAGGACATCGGCTTTGACCGCAGCATGATCGGCGGCTACGGTCACGACGATAAGGTTTGCTCCTATCCGGCGCTGATGGCGGCGCTCGATGTGGAAACTCCCGAGCAGACCTGCATCACTTACCTGACCGACAAGGAGGAGATCGGCAGCGACGGCAACACCGGTATGCAGAGCGACTTCCTCAGATATTTCATCTATGACCTCGCCAAGCAGGACGGCGTTGAGGGCTACCGCGCGATCTCGCAGAGCACCTGCCTGTCCGCCGACGTCAACGCGGCGTTCGATCCGACCTACGCTTCCGCGTTTGAGGCGAAGAACAGCTGCTACATCAACAACGGCGTGGTGATCTCCAAGTACACCGGTCACGGCGGCAAATACGACACCTCCGACGCTTCCGCGGAGTTCATGGGCAAGGTTCGTTCCCTGCTGGAGAGGAACAACATCCTCTGGCAGATCGGCGAGCTGGGCAGAGTCGATCTCGGCGGCGGCGGTACGATCGCCAAGTACGTCGCCAACATGAACGTCGACGTGATCGATCTCGGCGTGCCGGTGCTCTCCATGCACGCGCCCTTTGAGATCGTCTCCAAGACCGACGTCTACATGGCTTACCGCGCGTTCCTGGAATTTTTCAGGGCGTAACATATCCGATAAAAACCGAAACAGAAGGAAGGGTTTCTTATGTCTGAAATCAAATTAGTGCTGGACGGCGCCGATACCCCGGAGGTACCGGCAGCTCCCGAAACAAACAAGCCTGTTGTCACGGCAGAGCAGGTGCTCAGCCAGGTGGAACAGCTTTCCCCGGAGGAACAGGCGCAGATAGAGGCGTTTGCAGAGCGCATCGACCTGCACAAGCCCGAGATCGTCACCAACTACGGCGCGACGGTGCAGAAGCAGAGCGCGGCGATCGCGACCAAGACCTTGCAGGACGTCAAAACCAAGAACACCGGCGAGGTCAGCGAACTGCTGGTGCAGATGGTCGTTGCCATGGACGGCATGGAGGGCGGCAAGGATCAGGGCGGCTTCCTGTCCGGACTGCTCAAAAAGCTGAAGGTTACTGCCAAGAGCATCCAGGCGCGCAACGAGAGCGCCGAAAAGACCTTGGAGCGCATCGAAAAGCAGCTCGAAGGTCATAAGCTCGGCTTGCAGAAGGACATTGCCATGCTCGACGCGCTCTATGAGGAAAACTGGGAGACCTTCAAGGCGCTGACCATGTATATCCGGGCGGCGGAGATCGCCCTTGAGCGCGCGAGAAACGGCGAGCTGCAGGAGCTGTACCGCCGGGCGCAGGAATCCGGACTGCCGGAGGACGCGATGGTCGCGGACAACTTTGCCAAGACGCTCGACCAGTTTGAAAAACAGATCCACAACCTGCGCCTGACGCGGACAAGCTGTCTGCAGTCAGCGCCGCAGATCAAAATGCTGCAGCACAACGACGAGGACATGGTGATCAAGCTGCAGTCCAGCATCGTCAACACCATGCCGCTCTGGCGCAAGAAGATCGCCATGGCGATCGCCATTCAGAACAACCTGCAGGCGGCGAACGCCGCCAACGCCGTGGACGACCTGACCAACCGCATGCTCCGCGAGCAGGCGGCGCAGTTCCACACCGGCGTGGTCGAATCCGCCAAGGCTTCGCAGCGCAGCATCATCGATATTGAAACCATTGATTACGTCAACAAAGAAATCACCGGCGCGGTGCTCGACTACATCGCCATCGAGCAGAAGGGCGCTCAGGATCGCAGGGCGGCGGTCTCTGTTATCGCCAATTCCGAGCGCGAGCTGGTGCAGGGTATCCTGTCCGCGGCAAACGGACAGTAAACAACACATCAGGGGAGGTGAAGGATCATGTCAAAAGCGCTCAGGATCATCGGCGCGGCGCTGACGGTCATCGGACTTGCCGGCATCGCGGCGACGCATTTTGCAAACTCAGCCATGATGGTTGCCATCGGCGTGAGAGCGCTGAGCATGCTCTCGGGACTCTCATACGTGATTGCCGGTGTCGGAGCGGCGACCTTTGTCGGCGGTACCGTACCGGCGATCGCCGGCAGGATCCGTCAGCAGAACGATCAGCGCCTGCTGGAATCCGACCGCGAAAAGGACAGAAAGAATTTCACGGATTACGCGCATGACAGCCTGAATCCCGAAAAAACACGGGTGAGACTGGAGCAGCTGCGGCGCAACAACCCCAACCTCAGCCAGCTTGTCGACCGCTGCATCGATCAGCTCGACCGCATGGACACCTATCAGGCGCGCCACAAGGCGCTCCTGCAGGCGAACGAGGCGATCTATCTGGAGGATACCATTGAGATCCTCGACCAGAGCGAACGCCGCATGTGCCGCAATATCCGCAACATCATCAACTGCTGTATTTTGATCGAGGACACCGACAAGGACATCAACGAGTTGGATCAGGGCATCATCACCGGTTCCCTTGCCGACAACGAGGAGGAGCTTGGCGAGGTGGCAACGCTGCTGCGTTATTCCGTCGCCTACATCAATAACTACAACCGCAACGGCGTCAGCGACCGTCGGGAGCTTGACGCTTGGCTCAAGATTATGAAGGCATCCACAGGAGGAAGCGATGAAAAGATTTAAGAGAATCACATGCGGTCTGCTGTCCCTTATGCTGCTCGCGGGAGCGGTTACGGGATGTACCAAATACGAATCCGGCAGCGAGAAGGTCTACACCTACGACGAAGCCGTCAAGGAACTCAACGCCTTTCAGGATCAGATCCAGACGGACAGCGTCAAGCCTCAGCTCGACATCTACAAAAACGAAGAGGCGTCCAAGACGCTCGCTTCCATCGACACCTTTCCGCTGACGGTGCAGGGAAGGGGCAGTATCAATATCGAGATCGCCGCCGCGACCGAGATGAGCAGCGCCGCTCCCGACGACTGGATGAACCAGGTCGCCGAGAACTTCAACCGATCCGGCGCGACGGTCGGCGGCAAGAACGTCAGCGTGACGGTGCGCAAGATCACCTCCGGCGAGGTGCTCACCTACATGACCGAGAGCGACTACAAGCCCGACGTCTACGCGCCCAGCTCGGACGCATGGGGAGAAATGCTCAGCGCCAAGGGCGTGAGCGTGCGCAAGATCACCGACAGGATCGCCGGCAATACCGCCGGTATCCTGATGGAAAAGAATACCTACGACACCTTTGTGGAGAAGTACAAGGAGGTCACGCTGAAAAACGTGCTCGAAGCGTCCATCGCCGGCGACCTGACCTTTGCCTATACCAATCCCTACACCTCGTCCACCGGTCTGAATATCCTGACCGCCATGCTCCATGCCTTTGACAGCAGCGATCCGCTGTCTGAAACGGCACAGCAGAAGCTGCTCGACTATCAGAAGCAGTCGCCGCCGGTCGCCTATACCACCAGCGTGCTCCGCGATCAGGCGTCCAAGGGCATCATCAAGGCGATGGTCATGGAGGAACAGGCGTACCGCAACACGCCGGAGCTGAAAAACTACGTCTACACCCCTGCGGGCATCCGTCACGACCATCCGCTCTATACCTTCGACTACGTATCCCGGGAAAAGCAGGAGGCGGCAAAGCTCTTTGCCGAGTTCTGCCAAAACAGCGACTCCCAGTCTCTCGCCGACAAGCGCGGCTTCAATCTGCACAATGAATACAAGAGCCAGCCCAGCGGTCTGGACGGCGCCGGTTATCTCGCCGCCCAGAAGATCTGGAAGCAGAGCAAGGACGGCGGTCAGCCGATCATCGCGGTGTTTATCGCGGATATCTCCGGCAGCATGGCAGGTACGCCGATCAATTCGCTGAAGGAGAGCCTGCTCGCCACGTCCTCTTATATCAGCTCCGACAACTACATCGGTCTGGTTTCCTACGCGGACAACGTGCATATCAACCTGCCCATCAAGAAGTTCGACGACGAACAGCGCGCCTACTTCTCCGGCGCGGTCAAGGCGCTGGATATCGAGGGCAACACCGCCACCTACGACGCGGTGCTGATCGCGCTCAAAATGATGATGGACAAGAAAGAGGAGATCCCGAACGCCAAGATGATGTTGTTCCTGCTCTCCGACGGCGCGCAGAACCGCGGCTACAGCCTCGACAGGGTTGCGCCCATCGTCGGCGGTCTCAAGATCCCGGTGTACACCATCGGCTACAACCTCGACGACAG
>CAMKSB010000057.1 GCA_946415335.1 uncultured Clostridia bacterium | reverse complement strand
TTCATCCGGACAAGCAAAGATATTTCTTTATGACAGAACCTGTAGGGGAGCCCCTTGTGGGCTCCCGGCTTGCGTTTGGCGTTCGTATAGGAAAGTCGGATTGATAGGATAGGTTTGATAAAAATCGTAGGGGCGTGCATTGCACGCCCGGCAAACCGTGCTGTCCGATTATACCGCTGTATGATTGGAAACATCATGCTTCCTGTCACGGGCGACCAATGGTCGCCCCTACGGATAGGCTTGGTTTTACGGACAGGCTGACGGAATAATATTCAAGCAAGGCGTGCGCCGCAAATTGTGCGGTGTTGCCTAAAGCATACGTTTCATTTCAATCATGTTTTGATACTTTTTCAACCAACAAAGCCGTCCTCTTTCGAGAACGGCTTAAATTTTTATTCTTCCGGTTCCAACAGGGCGCTGAGCCGTTGATAAAAGCCGGGATCCGCGCGGCGGAGCGACACCGGGCGGAAATCGCTGTTGACAAAGCAGTGCAGCGTGTGACCGGTGGCGGCGATATCGCCGTTTTGGTTGCGTGCGGTGTAGGTGTATTCCATCTTTGCGCCGTTGAAGGAGGTCAGTCTGACCTCGATATCGAGCACCTCGTCAAAACGGGTAGGGACGTGGTAACGCGCGTAAGCGTCCACGTTCGGGATGATCACGCCCTTCTGTTCCAGCTCCTTGACGTCGCAGTTGTTCTCGCGCATGAACGCGAGACGCGCTTCCTCAAAATAGCGGATGTAATTGGAGTGGTGGACAATGCCCATCTGGTCGGTCTCGTAGTAATTCGCCCGGCGCTTGTATATCAGTCCCATCGCTTACTTCCTCATCAGCAGACCGTTTTTCAGATCCTCGCGCGCCTGTTTTTTGATGACGAAGTGCTGCTTTTTGCCGGTGGCGGTATGGGGCAGCTCGGTGACGAAGCGGTAGTAACGCGGCACCTGATATTTGGAGAGGTTCGGCGACTCGGAGCAGTATTCGAGCAGCTCCTGCACGGTCAGGCTGTCGTCTGCCTTGATCACATACGCCGCGAGGCTCTCGCCTCTGGTGCTGTCCGGAACGCCGGTGACAATGCACTCGCTCACCTTCGGGTGGAGGTTGATGACCTCCTCGATACGCGCCGGATAGATGTTCTCACCCTTGGAGATGATCATATCGTCCTTGCGGCCGGCGATGGTGATGAACTGCTTTTCATCCCATGTGCCGATATCGCCGGTGTACATCCAGCCCTTGTAGAATTTCTCCTTGGTGGACTGAGGATTGTTCACGTAGCAGTAGGTCGATTTCTGCGGACACTTGATGATGACCTCGCCTTCCTCGGCGTTGTCGGTGGCGGCGAGGTCGTCCGGCTCAGCCTTTCTGTCGTCGTATACCTTGACGATCCTCACTTCGTCGTCGGTGCAGGAACGTCCGGCGGTACCGGACATCTCCGGCAGGTCAAAGGGGCGCAGGAAGGTGTTCCAGAAGGTCTCGGTGGTGCCGTAGCCGTTGAACAGGTTCGGCGTGAGCACATTCATAAAGCGGATGCACTGTTCCTTTTCCAGCGGACTGCCCATGGTGATGATGCCCTTGAGAGAAGAGATATCCTTCGGGTGCTTCTCCTGCTTGGTCGCAAGCAGTGTGAGCACCGACGGAACGCCGGTCAGGAAGGTGATCTTGTAGGTCTCCACGTATTTCAGCGTGACCTTGGGGTTAAAGGTTCGCATGATCACGACCGCGCCGCCGACATAGAGCGTCGGAGTGGGACCGCCGGAATGCAGTCCGCCGCGATGGAACCACGGCGTCATGTTCATGGTGATATCGGTGGGGTTGAGCGGAAAATGCATGATCACGTCATGCGCCGAGAGCACCTCGTTGACGTTGTTGAGCGGTACGCCCTTGGGAGTACCGGTCGTGCCGGAGGTCTGCAAACGGACGATCTCATCATAGATATGCGGCGCAAAGTCGATCGGCGGATCGGTTTCTTCCGCGTCCTTCACGTATTCCTCATAGAGCACATGACCTTCGGGAGCGGCAAAGTCCTTGACGGAATGATTCACCGCGACCACCACCTCGGGCTTGTGGGTGCACAGGGAGAGCGCCTTCACGGCGGTCTTGACCATCTCCGCGTCGTAGATGTAAACGCGCGGCTGGTTGTGGTTGATGATCTCGGCGGTCTCGCCGGGAGAGAGGTTGAAGTTCGCCGGATTGATGATCGCGCCGATCTTCTGGGTGGCGATATAGGCAAAGAGGAACTCCGGCGAGTTGAACAGCTGCATGAACACTACGTCGCTCTTTTTTACGCCGTCCGCCTTCATGCGGTTGGCAAGGCGATTGGCTTCCTCGTTGAGCTCTACATAACTCCATTCGCGGTTCTCAGCCGGAAAGATCGCCGCCGGACGATAACCGAAACGGCGCACGTTGCGCATAAAGCCGTTCAGCCAGGTGAATTCGCTTTCAAAGGTTTCCTGAAACATGGATAGATCATAGGTATAAGCCATAGCAGCCTCCTTGAAATATTATTTTATGGACTCGTATCTGCCGACAATAATGCTGGAATTCTGACCGCCGAAGCCGAAGGCGTTGGACATTGCGTGGTCGATTTTGGCTTCCTTGGCGGTGTTGGGAACAAAGTCGATGCCGTCGCATTCCGGATCGACCTCATGCAGATTGATGGTAGGGGGAAGGGTGCCGGTCTCGATCGCCTTGATGCAGGCGATGGCCTCGGTGATGCCGCCTGCGCCCATCATGTGACCGGTAGCGCCCTTGGTGGAGCTGACGAAGGGGAGCTTGCCGGTGAATACGGACTTGATCGCGCCTGTCTCCACGGCGTCGCCCTTGTTGGTGGCGGTGCCGTGCGCGTTGATGTAGCCGATATCGTCCGGGGACAGTCCGGCTTCCGCCAGCGCCTGCTTCATGCAGGCGATCGCGCCTCTGCCTTCGGGATGGGGAGCTGTGACGTGATGGGCGTCGCAGGTGTTGCCGCAGCCCTCGATCACGCCGTAAATTTTTGCGCCTCTTTTGAGCGCGTGCTCCTCGGTCTCGAGCACCAGCGCGCCGCCGCCTTCGCCGATGACGAAGCCGTCTCTGGTGATGTCAAACGGTCTGCTCGCGGTCTTGGGGTCGTCGTTTCGGCGAGAGAGCGCCTTGGCGTTCGCGAGGGAATAGATCACCAGCGGACAGAGCACGGATTCCGCGCCGACAGCCAGCATAACGTCCGCCTTGCCGGTCTGCATGCACATGATCGCGGTGTTGATCGCGTCGCCGCCGGAAGAACAGGCGGTGCTGACTGTGAAGCTCGGTCCCTGGATGTTGTAGTCGATGGCGATATTCGCCGCAGCGATATTGCCGAGGATCTTCGGGATAAAACGCGGGCCGACCTTCTTGTGAGAAGCGCCGGAGAGCGCCTCCTGCGTAAAGGCGGTGGTCGCCACGCCGCTCATGGCGGTGCCCATGATGATGCCGGTGCGTTCCGGCTCCACCTCCAGACCGCTCTGCTTGAGCGCTTCCTCAGCGGCGATATACGCGTACTGCATGAAGGGGTCGGTCTTGCGGATCAGATCTTTTTCAAGATAATCGGAAGGGTTGAAATCCTTGATCTCGCCGGCGATCTGAACTGCCAGCTCCGAGGAATCAAAGGTTTTGATGGTATCGATGCCGGAAACGCCGGCGATCAGGTTGTTCCAGTAGTTGTCAACGCCGATCCCAACCGGGGTAACGGCGCCCATGCCTGTGATGACGATTCTTTTCATGGTTCATAACTCCTTACAAATCGGACTGCGGCGTGATCAGCACCGCAATCAAAAAATAGCTATTTACATTTTGCATACTGTTATGCTATAGTAGATTATAACAGAGATTTCCATTTTTCACAACTGCTCTGATAATGCAACTTTTTATATTTTTGAATAATACTATGCAGAATCTGCATAAAAGAAAGGCAGGAGATTTTTTCGTGGACGTCGCCCAACTCGAATGCTTTGTCACGGTGGCACAAACGCTGAATTTTTCCGAGGCGGCACGCCGTCACTACGTGTCACAGTCCACCGTCAGCCGCTATATCGCCGATCTGGAAAAGGAATTCGGCGTACAGCTTTTCACGCGCTCTCACCGCGACGTGATCATCACCAACGAGGGCAAGACCCTGCTGCCCTACGCGCTGGAAATGACCGACACGCTCCGCAAGGCAAAGCGCGTCATCCGCGAGATGCACGAGGGAGGGAAGGGAAAAATCACGGTCGGATGCGACGTGACCTCGGTGTGGTTTCCGTCAAAGTGTATCGCGGATTTTAACCGCCGCTATCCCGGTATCAGCATCGAGCTCAAAAGGATCGACGCCGCCGACAGGGCGCAGGCGATCACCGGCAGCGAGTATGATTTTTGTTTCATGCCGCGCGATATGGTGCCGGAGAGCTCCGGCATCGAGACGCTCATCACCCATACCGAGCCGCTGGTGCTGGTCGCCGCCGGAAAGAACCGCTTCAAGGGCAAAAGCGTCAGCCTCTCCGCTTTGCAGGAGGAACAGCTGGTGCTGCTCTCCGAATCCGCCGCGCCGATCCTCTATATGGAGGTGATGGATCTGCTGCGAACCTTCCATTTGTCGCCGCATACGGACAATTCCTATTCCGATCTGGTTTCTTTATATATGGCAGTCACCTCGGGCATGGGCGTTTCCATCCTGCCGCATTCCGTCGCGAAGGGCTATGCCCGTACAGCGTCGTTTGAGATCGAGGACGCCGACACCGGCGTCGCTTACGCCATGGCTTGGGCAAAAAATATCGCCAATCCGATCGCGCGGCTGTTCATCAGCACCGTCGAGCAATACGCCGAAGGCGGCGACGACCTCTATGATCTGTAGAGACTTGCACAAACCGGGACTTTGTATTATAATAAGGGTAAAGGAGATGGTTGCATGACGAACAGAGAGCTCGCGCAGAAGCTGGTAGAAAAAATGCCGGAGGACAAGCTCGCGCAGACGGTGGCTGTTTTGCAGGATATCTATTTCGGCGACGAACTGCAAAAGCCGAAAGCGCCGCAGCCTCAGCCGGAACCGGCGGAAAAGAAGGACGGCTACATTTCTTTGGAAGAAGCCATGAGACTAGCCGTGTATTTGTGCCACAAATAATCATACAAACAGCCCCGGTTCCGTCGAACCGGGGTTTTCTCTATGAAAAATCGGAAAATCTATTGAATAATTTGGGCAATTCTGATATAATATTCCTACTAAAATGGATTTTTTAGGAGGATAATGATGGTTAAAAAATTACTCTCTCTATTGCTTGCGCTGACGCTTTGTCTCTCGGTGCTGCCCATGGCGGTTCGGGCGGCGTCAAAAACCGGAGACAGTAACGGCGACGGCTCCGTCACCGTCATGGACGCCACCTTGATTCAATACTACGTTGCGGAGCTCATCTCCGAGTCGGAGGTCGACCTCAAGGCTGCCGATACCGACAAAGACGGCGCGATCACGATTCTTGACGCGACCCGTATCCAGTTGGTTGTCGCGGAACTCGAGGTTTTTGACGATGCAGAAACGTCTATCGACGTCTGTCTCGGCAGCGAGCCGGGAACGCTTGACCCGGCGCTCAATTCCAGCGTAGACGGCTCGTCTTTGCTGATGCACCTCTTCTCCGGACTCGCCAAATGGACGGTCAAGGACAACGGCATGTTTGAGATCGTTCCCGACGCCGCCGAAGAGTTGGTCGAGGGCGTTCCGAATACGGACGGTACCGTGACCTATACCTACACCCTGCGCGACGGTCTCAAATGGTCGGACGGTCGGGCTGTCACGGCGGCTGATTACGAATTCGCATGGCAGCGCGCTTCTTCCGTGGCGCTTTTCGCCGACTACGGCTATATGTTTGAGATCGTGGACGGCTATGATGAGGTCTGGGAGACAGACTTGGACGGCAACCCCGTCAATCCCGACGCAAAGCTGAATGTCACCGCGACGGACGACAAAACGCTCGTCGTCACCCTGAAGAACGACGTGCCCTACTGGAATGAATTGCTCGCTTTCCCGACCTTCTTCCCGGTTCGCGAGGACGTTGTCGGAAATGAAGACTGGGCGGCAGAAGCCGACACCTTCGTCTGCAACGGTCTGTATACGATGGACAGCTGGGAGCACGGTTCGCTCATCACGCTGCAGAAAAACGAGGATCATCCCGACGCCGACAAGGTCACGATGGACACCATCCGCTTCCACCTCTCCGACGACGGCGAGGCATTACAGACAAACTTTACCAGCGGCGACTGGTTATTCATTGATGAGGTTTTCGCCGATCTTGACTCCATTAAGGAGAATTATCCCGATGCGTTCCATACCGCAGGACAGCTCGGCACCTATTATTTGTACTGGAACGTCAATCAGCAGCTCCTCCCCGAAGGCTCCGGACTTACCGGTGCGGCGGCTGAAAAGGCACGCGCCGAGATCCGTCAGGCGCTGTCGCTGCTGATCGACCGCAACTATATCGTCAACGAGATCACCCGGGGAGGACAGCTTCCGGCTTCTTCCTTTGTGGCGATGGGCATGACCGACGCCGACGGAACGGAGTTCTGCCAGAACTGCGGCGT
Organism: uncultured Clostridia bacterium; assembly: GCA_946415335.1. GTDB lineage: Bacteria > Bacillota > Clostridia > Oscillospirales > Acutalibacteraceae > Ruminococcoides. Next base: position 3,622 of record CAMKSB010000057.1, on the reverse strand, counting down.
CAGCTCTGATTTCGACGGTTACTTTGACACCTCCGCAAAAGCCTACAGTACCAATGTCAAAAAGGCGGTTGAGGTGCTCGGGAAATACTACGACTTTGATGAAAAGACCAAACGATTCACCAATGTCCCGGCGCTGACCTACGTGTACAACAACAACGTCGGTCATCAGCTGATCGGCGAGTATATCCAAGATGTATTCGGCAGTATCGGCATCACCGTAACGCTGGAAAGTCAGGATTGGATGACCTTCCTCTACAGCAAGAACGACGGCAATTTCTCGTTTGCACGCGGAGGATGGCTCGCCGACTACAACGATCCGATCACCTTCCTCGACATGTGGACAAGCTATTCCGGCAACAACGACGCCCATTTCGGCTGGAACGCCCATGCAGACATTGCCGCGTATGACCTCGACCTCACGCCCTATGGCTATGACGTCAAGGTCGAGAACGGCACTTGGCAGCAGACCTATGACCGCCTGATCGCCGTCATCAAGTCCTGTAAGGATAAGGACACACGTTACCGACTCATGCACCTTGCCGAGGATATGCTGATGAGCACCGGCTGCATTACGCCGATCTACTTCTACACCGATATCTACATGCTGAACCCCAAGGTGAAGGGCTTCTTCTCCAATCCTCTCGGTTTTAAGTTCTTCATGTACACCACGGTCGAAAAATAAACATGATGAAAAAGCCCGGATAAAATCTACACAGAACAACGTTTGACAAAGTGCATGCCTTCCCCCGAGGGGAAGGCTTCAAAACGGCATTTAATATTTACCATTATTTAATGACAAAATTTATTTTTTCGACAAACTGAAAGCCCGGCTCCATCGAGCCGGGCTTGACCTTTTTAACTCTTATTCGTCTGTTTCTGTGTCTTCCTCGTCAGAGTACGCTAATTGCTGTTGGTCTTTTGACAGTTTGGAAAAGAATATCCCCAACAGAACGGCAATGATGGCAAACGGTAAGCCGACGATGGCGAAAACGATGCCGAATAAATATGCCAGAACGCCTGTCGATCTTGGGATATGCGGCGAGTCAGGACGGTAACGGATCGGGATCTCGTCACCGATTTTCAGGAACGAATCAGTATACAGCAGCCGGGTCTCATATTGTTTTCCGTTGGCTTCATAACTCACATACGGGTATTGACTGCCGCCATCATCGACAAAGCCGATAATGGTCGCGGTCGTTTCAGCCATGCTCATTTGTTCCGAAAAAGTAGAAACGAAGCTGACCAAGCTGACGCCGAGAAACACAGTGCCGAGGATCCCGAAGATGCCGCATATCATGATCTCCCCTAAATGCAAGAGAATGCTTTCCCATAATGAATGTTTCTGTTTCTTCTGTTTGGAATTGCTCATATCTGATTATCCAAAGTCACTACTTCTAATTTCATCCATACTCAGATAGTTGATCAGTCTGTATGCTCTGTTTGATCAGAACCGCTCTCGTCCTTTTTCTTGACAAAGTTGTTCATAACCAAAGCCGTTCCCGCGCCGAGCATGGCAAGTCCGACAAAAAAATATATGCCGGTCGTCGGGAAATAAATTGCGCCCATAACGGCGAAAAATAACCCGATAACGCCGTGTATTGCCGTACAGATGATTACGCTTCGCTTGGTAGCCGTGCGCTTGATACCCCTGATCGTTTGACGGATCAACAGTACGATGCCGCCTAAAACCGCAGCTGAAAGGGCGCCGATCAAAAAACGATCCAAAATAGTTCACCTCCAAAAAATCAGATAAAAGATTTCCTCAAAAGTCCCTTGAAGCACGCGCTGTTCGGGAACATTTTTACCATTCGCCTTGCGTAAAGCGGCAGGTGATCTTGACGCGTTCGGGGATATCGAGAAAACCGTCCGCGAAAAGCACGGCATTAACCTTTGTGTAATGGTCAAACTCTTCAAGCGTCACAATATGACAAACGGAAGAAGCCTCTTCGATACTGCGCAGCCTATGGTACATACGTCTGCCGAGATCCTTGTATGTATCGGTATTCTTCAAATCCTTCTCGGGCATTGCGAAAGGCGTCTTTGAGACAGTGAACTTTGCGATATCATACCATGACTCGTCGTGCCAGCCCCATGTAGAGCCCTCCCATGAAAAGGTAAAAACAGCATTGTCTTTTTCATCACTGCACTTGAATTGGTCATCATCATATTCCCGCGTGTCGATGTGGAGCTGCTCAAAAAACGCTTTTAGTTTATTGATTTCTTCTTTCGAAAAAAACACAGACGCTTACCCCTTTCTTGAGGATAGAACGATTATTTGTCTCGTTCAAAAATGATGATGAGATGAGAACCGAAAACCTCGGTTCTCAGCACATGCCATCCCTTTGCGGCATAGGCGTTCATGATCTCCGTTGCCTTGACGTCAATGCTCATGCCCGCGACTTTTTCAACCTTATATTCTTTCATTATCCGATTCTCCTGTCGATTGTGGTTCATCATCCGGCTTGAGCTTTGCGCGTCAGGGCTTTGCTGTTCCGCAGCCGCATGAGCCGACGTAGTTTTTGTTGAGCCTTCCGCAGCCGGGACATTTCCATTCATCCGCCTCAGGCTCGCGGTCCGTACTGCATTTGGGAGGCGTAATGTCATGCATGCGCTGTTCGGGAGAACGGGAATCATGATTCCTGAACTTAATCGCCGGCAAATACTCGCTGCCTAACTTCTTAACCTTGGAATCGATGACGATGTTGATGATCTTGCAGATGACAAAGGGGGCGATCAATACCGCTGCCGGTATGAACATCATCGGCTTCTGGATTAAAAACGCACCAAGCAGGAAAACCAGACCGACGATGGCGATCACGAGAAGCCAGCTGGTATTGATATATGTCGACCACAGCGGTTTTTTGCCGCAATTCTCACAGCGGCAATGCAGACCGGCGTTGCGGTACTTGTCATCATAGATCTGATCCAGTATCCTCTGCTTGTTTCTATCCATTGACGCCTCAGCTTCTGCGCCGGCAGCCTTCCGGTGGGGATTAACGCTGGTTCTGGAAGCGCCTGAAAAAAGAAATGATTGATCGTTGTCAATGTTTTGGTGACCGCAATGCTTGCAAGTGTAAGTGACGGTGAGCAGCTGCCTCTCGGACGCAGTTTGATAATACTGTCTGATAACCGGCATTTGTTATCAGCTCCTTTTTAGAATAATTCAGCCGAATCGTTTCCCGGATTCAGACTGTATCTCTATTATAAAGCCGAATTAAGGCAAAGTCAATAAAAATCCTTATGCTTTAGCGGAAATTTCATTGCGAAACTTGCAAATTTTCATCAAATAAAATGAGAGGGAAAGGATCACTCCCTTCCCTCTGAAAAGTCAGTATGAATGCGGCGGATTACTTACCGAAATATCTCTTCAAAAGTCCCTTGAAGCCTGCGCCGTGTCTTGCCTCGTCCTTTGCCATTTCGTGAACGGTGTCGTGGATGGCGTCCAGACCGGCAGCCTTCGCCTGCTTTGCAAGAGCAAACTTGCCTTCACAAGCGCCTGCTTCCGCGTCAGCGCGCATCTGGAGGTTCTTCTCGGTGCTATCGGTCAGCACTTCGCCGAGCAGCTCGGCAAAACGGGAAGCGTGGTCAGCCTCCTCAAAGGCGTATCTCTTGAACGCCTCGG
>CAMKSB010000056.1 GCA_946415335.1 uncultured Clostridia bacterium | reverse complement strand
TCTCTGTCTCGGGCGACCAATGGTCGCCCCTACTTTTCACTTACCACTTGTCACTTGCCACTTACCACTTGCCACTTCCCCCTTGCCACTTACCACTCCATATGCTATAATGAAAGAAAAAAACGAGGTGACCTTTATGAAACGCGAGGGTTATATCAGCTGGGATGAATATTTTATGGGCGTGGCGCTGTTGGCTGCCAAGCGGAGCAAGGATCCCAACACGCAGGTCGGCGCGTGTATCGTCGACAGCAACAACATCATTCTGTCCACCGGCTACAACGGCTTTCCCTACGGCTGCTCCGACGATCTCTATCCGTGGGACAGGGTCGGCAATGACACCAAGTACAACTACGTCGTTCACGCCGAGCTGAACGCCATTCTCAACGCCCGCGGCAAGAATCTCAAGGGCGCCCGGCTCTATGTCGACCTGTTCCCCTGCAACGAATGCGCCAAGGCGATCATTCAGTCCGGTATCGCCGAGGTGGTCTACCTCTACAATAAATACGCCGATTCCGCGGCGACGGCGGCTTCCACCAAGATGTTTAACTCCGCCGGCGTGAAGCTGACGCGCTTTACCCCTCACGCGGACAAGATCGTGCTCGATTTCAAAGCCAATGAATGACCGCCTCGAAAAGCAACTCCGCTTCGCGCTGGAAGCGGACAAGGAAAAGAATATCGTCCGTCAGACGCTGATCTCCGACGGCAGCCGCCGCGAAAACGACGCGGAGCACGCGTGGCACGCCGCGCTGATGGCGGTGCTGCTGCACGAGCACAGCAACGAGAAGATCGACCTGCTGCGCACCGTGACGATGCTTTTGATTCACGATATCGTCGAGATCGACGCCGGCGACACCTACGCCTACGACGAGCAGGCGAAGCTCAGCCAGCGCGACCGCGAGACCGCAGCCGCCGACCGGATCTTCGGTTTGCTTCCCGGCGACCAGCGCGATTCCCTGCGGGCGCTCTGGGAGGAATTTGAAGCCGGAGAGACCGCCGAAGCCAAATTCGCCCGGACGATGGACAATCTCCAGCCCATGACGCTCAACAACGCCACCGGCGGCAGGGTATGGAGGGAACGCGGCGTAGCGCTTCACCAGATCTTGAAGCGCAACGAGATCACCGGCGAGGGTTCCCGAGTCCTCTGGGAATACGCCCGGGACAAGATCATCACCCCCCATCACGAAAAGGGGAATATTACGGATTGAAAAAATGATAGGATCTGTAGGGGAGCACCCATGTGTGCTCCCGGCTTGCGTATGATGTTCGTATTAGTGGCTAGTTATTAGTTGTTAGTTATTAGTTGCGCCTGCGGCGCAGTGGTTAGTGGTAAGTGGTTAGTGGCAAGTGGTAAGTGGTTAGTGGTAAGTTGATCTGTAGGGGAGCCCCTTGTGGGCTCCCGACATACGTTTGGCGTTCGTATAGGAAAGTTGGAATGATAGGAAAGATTTGATAAAAATCGTAGGGGCGTGCATTGCACGCCCGGAAAACCGCGCTGTCCGATTATACCGATGTATGATTGGAAAAGACATACTTTCTGTCACGGGCGACCAATGGTCGCCCCTACGGGATAGGTTTGGCTTTACGGGCAGGTTCTGCGTGATGACAGGGACAAGCCCTGTCACTACAGTGTACGGAAAGGTTTCATATTCAATTCCATAAAATTAAAACTCCTGCCGTTGTTTGGCAGGAGTTTTTGCTTTATACTATGATGTCGGTCATTTGGTCGATGGGGTAGGGGACTTCGAGGTCGGCGAGCCGGCGTTGGACGGCGGTGACGTCGGCGATGTTCAAGCCGTCGCCGTTGAAGTCGCACAGGGCGTTGGCTCTGGCGGCATGGTCGTCGTCGTAGCCGGCGATCACCCGCTGCATGAGCGTGGCGTCGGCGATATTGACCTCGCCGTTGCCGTCCGCGTCGCCGAGGACGTTCTTGACCGAGAACGCCGCGAGCGTCTCGCCGCCGAATTCCCGTTTACCGGTCGCCTTGACGGTGGACGTGCCGGGCGCGGCGATGGGGGTGACGGTCAGGGTGTAGTCCTTGCCTTCTTCGAGTTCGCCGCCGTTGTAGGTCAGGGTGGCTGAGGGCGCGTGTTCGCTGCCGTCATAACGGAACGCCGTTTCGTCAAGGCTGAGCTGCGCGTCTCTGAGGCTGTACGGCGGATCAAAGAGCACATAGTCCATGCCTTTTTGCTTGGCGAAGGTATGCGCCGCCGAGTTGTACCAACACCAGATCGTGACGTTTTCGCAGCCGGCAAAGGCGCTGTCGCTGATCGTTTCCACGCTGGCTGGAATGACCGCTTTTTGCAGGTTGGTGCAGCCGGAGAAGGTCTGGCTTTCGATCGCGGTGAGCCGTTGGCTGTTGATCACCACTTCTTCCAGCGACGTGCAGCCCTGAAAGGCGCCTTCGCCCACGGTCTCCACCCTAGAGGGTATCTCGGCGTAGGGAAACGCGGAGCAGCCGTAGAAGGCGTATTTGCCGATCGTGACCAGCTGACCGCTGTATTCGAGATACAGGTAGCTGAGGTCGCTTATGTTGAAAAAGGCGTAGTCGTCGATGCCGGCGACGGTGTAATTCCAAATGATTTCGGGAATGTAGAGATCGTCCTCGTCGCCCTCATAAGCGTGGATATGCGCCTGCTTGTTGTGAAGGGAGAATACGTAACCTGCGTAGGAGATATAGCTCTCGGAAGCGCTGACGGACAGCAGTGAAGCCGTGAACAGGCAGACCGCCAGCAAACCGGCGATCATCGCGCGAAATGTCTGTTTCATCATCTTAACCTCCTTACCAGTTAACAGGACCATCATTGCCGCCGATGTCGCCGTCGGTGGCGATTTGTTCGCTGGTGTGGATCGCGTCGCTCAGGACGTAGAACCCACGCGAGAAGATGGTGGTTTCAAATTCAGGTTCTATGTATTCCTTTTTCATTCGGGAAACCTCCTGTCTTGCGTCATCCGGTCACCGTCCGTACCGCGAGCTCGTACATTTGAAGGGTAACGGGGTCGCTGAGTTTGATGGTGCCGTCGGGCAGCTTCATATACGCGTAAGCATGGAATACGTTTTTCGCGTTTGGATTCAGCTCGCCGTTCGTGCCGAGCAGATTGTCGATACCTCTGTAAAACTCAATGCGGTTCGCGTCGGAGAGCTTGGACGGGTCGATCTTGCTGAAATAGAACTTGACAGTGCCGTCCGGATTATTGAGGTAACCGGACGTCTGCCCGGATTTGAGGATCGCGTTGAGCGCCCTGGTTTTGGTAGCGTCATCCGACGGGGTGACGGTGTATTGATCGGGGATGTTGGTGTTTTCGATCTCGCCGACGACCTCAAGGATCAGACCGAGCCGGTAGTTGTCCGCGTCGGCGTTGATGCGCTTGCCGTGGTCGACAAAGACCATGCTGAAATCGCTGATGAGGCTGTCGTAATGCTGCGTGGCAACGCCCTTGGCGTCCACGATGATGTTGTTGTTCTCATCCAGCCCTACCCACTGGTTGCGCGTCGAGTCGAGGTAATCGAGGGTGACGTAGCAATCGTTTTCGTCGGTAGGCGCGATGTACTCGTATTCATCGCCGGTCATGGGGACATATTCGGGCGTGATGGTGTAGTCGCCCCAGACGACAAAGGAGAATTCGGGCGAATAGCAGTAGCCGATCAGCTTTTCGGTGTTGGTGTCCTCGACCTTCCAGCGCAGGAACTGCTGACCGTTGATGATCAAGTCCGCCGTCGGGCGCTTGCCCCTGGGGAAGGCGGTTCCGACGTCGATCGCCCACGGAATGCTCGCGTCGAAGCGCTTGACGATCACATGGGCGGTGGCGCTCTTGGTCTGTACCGCGTCCATGGTCGCCGTCACCTGTCCCTTGCCGTTGAGGTTGTTGACCTTGATGGTGTCGGGCTTCCAGACGAAGTCCTCGCCGAAGTTGCTGATATACGGCGCGGATTCAAAGACGAACTGCTTGAAGTCTTTTTCCGATTTCAGATACGCGGTGGCGTCCTTGACCTGATACTTGCGCACGGTCGTGCCGTCGCGGAAAATGTAGTTGTATACAAATTCATATTTGCGCTCGAAGTCGGAGTAGAAGCGGATGTTCTTGATGGTCTTGTAGCCCTTGACGGTCTCGCTGTCGGTGAACATATCGCCGACGGTTCGGTTGAGTTCATAGCGGTAGTAGTGCTTTGTCTCCACCGGAACGCCATCATGCGGCGTTTCATCGGTGACGTCGGGATCGATGTAGACGTTGATGACTGTCGATTCGTCGCTGATCCTGCCGCCGAGAGGACGACCTTCCTCGTAGGTGTTGTAGTGGACGCAGCCGTAGCCGGACATCGCATTGAGCTTGATGTTGAACGCCGTCTGCGCTTCCTCAGTGGTTCGCGGCTCTTGGAAATTCGCAAAGGTTATCCCTGTGTGCACCTTCACGTGCGTAATGGAATCTTCGACCTCGATATGCGTGGTCACTTCATCGGAACGGTTATTGCTGCCGTAGCTTGCCTCGATGGACAGCTTTTTCGGATAGCCGATCGAGGTCTGGCTCTCGTCGTGGCTGAGCGTCAGCGTGCCGTCGGAGTAGGGAACATAGAGCGCGTAGTAGTTCTTTTCGGGGTCGTTCGTCGCGGTCAGCCCCGTGACCTTGGCGGCGCCGAATTCCCTGTTGTCGATCGACCTGTCGCGCGGCGCGGCGCTGTCCTTGGAGAACCAGCCGATGAACTTGTATTGAGCGGTATTGGCGAAGGCTTCCTCGATCGAGAAGGTCTTGTTATTCTGCTGCATGATGTCCAGCGTGATGGATTTGTCCGCGTCCGGCGTAATGCCTGCCGGGAGCTCCGCCGCCGGGAAGCTGAGCGTCGGGTTCGGGCCTGTGCTGTCGGAAGCGTTGTCGTCGGGCTGCCATGTGCCGGTGGTCGGGTCGTAATAGCACGCCTTGAGGCTGATTTTGGTGTGAGGCAGGTCTTCGGTATAGAAGGCGACGGTCTGACCTTCCTCGCTGTGTATCATGCTGCCGTTCACGGAGAAGTCCGGGTCGGTGCGGTTAGCCGTATCGTTAGCGCCGCCGGAGTTGAATACCGTCAGGGTCTTGCCGGCGTTATAAATCGGCAGATTCGGCGTGCCCTGGATATTGCCGGATACGGTGTAGCGCGCCTGTTCGCCCTCCGGCAGCACCAGCTTGACGCCGTTCGGCGCGTCGGCTGCATCAGTCTTATTAAGCGTTACGTCAAACTCGCCGTCGCCCTTCTTTGTGACGGTCAGATTATCGGCATTGTGCGTGCTGAAAACCTCGCGCTCAAAGACGCTGACGACGTCGTTGGTGTCGTTGCTGTAAACAACGCCCTCGTAATCCGTGAATTTCAGGTTGAACGTCACGTCGTATTCGGTGCTGTGGTTTTCGAGCGTCAGGTAATACATCGGCTCCCAGATCGCGTAGAGCTTGTTGGTCTGAGGCATATTCTTGGAGTCAACGCCGATGACAGCGTCGGCAGGGTACTTGGGAATGAAGTGCTCCGCTGTCGGCGTTTCGTTCCAGCCGATGAGCATGTAGCCGTGGCTGTTGTGGAAGTTGTTGTAGTAGTCGTGCAGGTTGACGGCTACGTTGTTCGGCTGCTTTTTGAGCAGCACCTGATTCTGCGTCAGGTCAACGTAGGCGTAGTCCTCATAGACGTCCAAGCCGTTCTTGACAACATAGCCGCCGGTCTCGGTGTTGGCGTCGAGCACCAGCGACACGGTGTCGACGCGCCGCACGGATTCCTTGTCCGGCTCGTAAGCCGCCTCAAAATGGATCACGCCGTTGTTGTCGGCATAGGAGGAGTCGATGATGAACTCGGAGCTCGGGTTGTAATACTGACCTGTCTCATGCAGGCGGCTGTCGAGCAGCTGCCATCCGCGGAAGATGTAGCCGTCGGGAATGTAGTTGGGATGCGTATAGATAGTAGCTGTTGCTTCATCGGTATATTTCGTTCCCTCGATGGGACTGATGTGCATTTCGTTGTGGTGCATAACGCCGTCATGTTCCACGTATTCGCCGACGGCGTAGCGGCGCATGTAGGGGTTGTACTCAATGGTGTATTCGCCCGATTTGCGCCATACCGCGCGGATCCGCGTCGGCTTGGTGACGGTGTCGCCGAAGTTGTAGATGTCGTGCGAGGTGGTGCCGTCGTCGTTGACCTTGTACCACGCCGCCAGCGTGAAGTGCTCGCTGCCGCGGCACTCGCGGTAAAAATGCTCTCTGTCGACGCAGTAATTCATAAAGAAGTCATGATCGAGACGACCGCTGAAATGCTCGCTGTAAACCGTTTCCAGCTCATCCACCTTGCAGTAAAACGCCGCGCGGTATTTGGACTGTAGGCTGTAATCCCAGCTTTTTTCCGCCGCCTGTGCAAAGGTCTCGGCGAATTTGACGTTCACATAGCGGTATTCGCCGTCGTTATCAGGGATAAAGTTGCGCTCAACGTTGTCGTAGGCGCCGATTTTGTTACCAAACTGCACCCATGTGTAGGTCGACTGCTTTCTGGGGCTGTCAAAGCCGGTGTAAGCGCTGAACTCCAGCGCGTCCTCGATCACGCCGCCGTTGGGGTCGATCTCGACAAAGTAGTATTTGTACACCCACTTGGCGTAGAGGATCAGATTGCCGTCAGGCATCGTCGCCGTGTTGAAATCGACTTTTTTGGTGAACGCCTTGTCGTAGTACCAGCCCTCGAAGGTGTAGTTTTCGCGCGGAGGCGGCGTGCGGTCAGCCTCGGCGATCGTGTTCAGGCACTGTTCATATTTGATTCCCGGGATAACCTTGTCGTTCGGCTCGTTGGGAGAGTTGTTGGTGGTTCTGAAATTTGCCAGCGTAAGCTCGAAGGCGTTGCGCGTGTGATAGATGTGGATGGTGTTGCCGGTCAGCGTAGCCGTGGAGCCTGTCTGCTCTACGGCGTGCTCGCCGGCTCCGAGATGCTCGCGGTCAAAGTTTGCGTTGAAGGTGCCGGAATAACCGGCAACGGTAAAGCCGTCGAATTTGTTGGTGAAATTAAAGGTGGTATTGTTGCTGCTGTAGTTCGCCTGATAGCGGTTGGCGTTGTCGTAGGTGCCGTCGACCTTTTGCTTGTAGTGATAGATGATATTGCTGCCGGTGGACTCTCCCTGTTCAAGATCATACGGGTTCTTCGCCTCGGAAAAGCCGTCGAGCAAGGTCTGCGTGGATGATTTGCCGTCGGCGCCGACGCCCGTCCAGGCATAGGCGCGAACGGTATCCCAGCTGTAGCCGTTTTGGGCGAAGGTCTGACCGTACAGACCTGTCCAGGTCAGCATGGAGCCGGATTTACTGGAAAGCGTGTAGCGCGGTCCGGTGTATTTCTCGCCGTTGATGCGCCAGGTGATCACCGTCTGGCTCCTTAACTCGATCTGCGCATAATAAAGATTCTCGTCTATGCCGTAGATGGTGCCGCTGTAGCTCTCGTCCTCTCCCAAGGCGACCATCGCGCCGTTTACCTTTTTGTAGCGCGTACTGCGGTATTCGGTGCTGTAATCGGTATTGGTCGTTCTGGTGTAGCGCTGACCGGTGTAGGAAACGCCGTTGTAGGTGTAGAGATATATGGTAGGTCTTGTCAACGGAACATGACCTCCGCGATCGTCTACCATGTACTGCGTGCCGCTGTTGTTTGTCGCTACGGTGTAGGTATTGCCTGAGCGCTTGTAGCGCGTGCCATCGTAGGGCTCTGTTCCTTCGGCTGCGGAATAGATCGTTGCATCGGCGGCAACGGGATCAGAATATTCGTAAGAAAACCATGACCACGATCTTGACCTGTACCATGTGCCGCTTTTATAATATACCGTCACGTATTCGCCGTTTTCGAGCACGTAGCCGTCGGCGGCGTAGGTCGATTTATCCACGGGCGTATAGACATACTGCGGCATCCAGACAGTCGCGCGCGAGCTTGACAGCAATACATATTCATTGTCTACAACGCCGTACATGTTGTTTTGATTGCGCGCGGTGGTGGGATTGTAGCTGTAGGGGAAGATGTAGTAGGTTGCCGGCGTGGTTACCTTTTGCAGCGACTGATAGCCGCTCGGCGTGAGTCCGTAGTAGCTGCTGCCGGAGGTTTCGGTGGTCTTGGTATAGGTATAGGCGGTCGTCGCGCCTGACGGAGCGTTGCTTGAGTAATAGAAGTTGATCGCCATCAGGTCGCGGTCGTAATAGATGTTGACGACCGTTGAGCCGTCGGGCGCCACAACGCCCTTGGCGCGCTGGGCATCTATGCTGCCGTCGTAGACCTGACCGCCGACCTCGACCGTCGTGCGGCTGTAGTGGAAAAAGTTGAACTTCTCTTTTACGCCCGCGTCGCTGCTGTTGGTCAGGTTTTCAAGACCGAGCGCGTCGTACTCCGGCGAATCCAGAATGATCGATCCGGTTTCGAAGTTCTCCATGATCCGGTAATCATAGTAGTCGTACTGCTTTTCGCTGTCCTCCGCGGTTTTGGAGTCGGTGACCTTTTGCTTCCAGACGACCACCTTGTAGTCCGCAGTGTCGACCGGCACCCATTTGGCGTACAGCGTCAGGGCGTCTTTGAGATAGAGCTTTCCCTTGAAGAGATAGGTGTCGTTTTCGTGATCGTCATCACCGCCGCCGTAGAGATAGATCCTTTCGCCGGCGGTTGCGATGATCTGGCTGTTACCCGTGGCGCCTTCCTCGTCGAAGCCCATGCTGACCTTCTGATCGTAGACGATATGATCTGCGCCGTCCTCGCCTGTCTCCATCCGTCCGGTGTACCAGCCGTCAAAGATATAGCCGGGACGTGTGGTGGACGGCAGCTGCGAGATGCTGACGCGCTGCTCTTCGGGTACGCTGATGTCGTACAGGAAGGAGAACATCGCGGGAACGTACTTGGCGTTCCAGCCGTTTTCTCCGTGCACAAAGGTGATCCACCGCGCTTCCTTGAAGATCGGGTACACGTCGACCGAGTACACTTCATCGTCGTCGCCCTGACCGGTCTGCTGTTGGATATCTTCCTCGGTCACGGTGATGGTCTGGTGTACCACGTCGCCGGTCGACAGGCGCGTCTGGTAGGCGGTGTTTTTGAACTTCCAGCCGTAGAATACGTAATTCTGCGGATCGGGAGAATCCGCGACGACGTCGCTGATGTCCACTTCGCATTGACCGTTGCTGCCCAGCACGATGATCTTGCGCATGATGATGTTGCAGGGCTGTCCGTCATCTGTGTGGTCGTGCTCGTGGAAGGTGACAAAGCGGTAGTTGGAATACAGCGGCGCAAGGTACACCGTCTCGTCCTGCGTGACGGAAATGGGCGTTACCGAGTCCATCTGGACGGGATTCTCCGACCACTTGTAGACATAGCGCGTCAGGGTATCCTCGGTGATCTCGGAAACGTCTCTGCCGGTGTCGGCGGCGGTCGCCTGTTTGGACTTTTCGAGGTCGAGCTGCACGATGAACCAGCCGTAGAAATGTCCCCAGTCGAAGTTCGGCGGAATGACGACCGGCTGCAGCTTTTCCTGATCCTTGACGATCTGGAAGCTCACCTTTTCGTTGTCCTTGTTCGGGAACTGATACAGCCCGGAGACATAGTAGCCTGCCTGCGGATTGTTATCGTCGCCGGTGTGCTCGTATTCGGCAAACTGATTGCTCAGGAACATGAAGGTCTTGCGCGGCGTTTGAACGTCAGAATCGCTCTCATGTTTTTTGATCCTGTAAACCGAAAAGCTGTCTGCCGTGAAAGAAGCCTCGCTGCTGCCGGAGACTGTCAGCGGCACTTCCTCGGTCTCGCCGCTGTCCGAAATGTGCTCGGCGGTCAGCTCGTTCTCCCTGCCGACGGCAAGCGCGATCCGGTCGCTCTTGAAGCTGACGTCGATCGGGCTGCCGCTTTCCGGCTCGAACTCGCGGCCGTCCGCGTAGCGTATCGTGATGTCGTAGGCGTGCAGCACGTCCTCGCCGTCACAGTCAGCCGGCTTTGCCTCGGCGCTGCCGTTCAGCGGCATATTGCCGCTCAGCGTCACGGTGACGCCGTCCTCCGGATAAAGCGTGAAGGTCTGCTCTTTCAGCGCGTTGCTGATGCTCACGGTAATGGAGTTCGCGACAAGGCTCGTCGAGAGCATCACCGCAAGGATAAGGATCAGTGACATCACCCTCAGAAAACGCCTGAACGGAGCTTGTGGCAATAACGATTTTTTCATCATCTGATACCTCCTTTTTGGGGATTGTATATATAAATATGTCTATTTGCCTA
>CAMKSB010000055.1 GCA_946415335.1 uncultured Clostridia bacterium | reverse complement strand
TACGCACCGGCGGCAGCTTGTCGCCCGGCTTGATGGCGCCGGCAGCCGCCAGACGCACGACCTCCGTATAGAGTTGCTCATAAATCGGCGCGTTGGACGAAAAATTGATTTGAAACATGTTCTTCCTCCTTAGATCAAACAACTACGTTGTATTAATCTAATTAATACGATTACAGTGTAACCGATTTTACGGCAGGTGTCAAGGTGTTTCAATAAAAAAGAGCCTCCCTGCGGAAGCTCTTTCCTGCCGGTCAGCAGCCGGCAAATTGGTTTTTGACCTCGTTGATTTTGCTCTGGGGCGCCTGTTCCATCGGGTACCAGCCCTTTTGCGCCATCTTGGTGTAGATCTGATCCTGCAGCTGCAGCGCCGCATTCAGCGAGGTGTTGAAGGTCTGGTGTACGTCGGTGCTCGCCGATTCGATCGTGCCGTGCATGAACAGATCGCACGCGCCCTTTTCGAGCAGGAGCATGTTTTCCATGATTTCTCTGTCGTTCATCAAAAAGCCCTCCTTACAGCAGACTGTAGAAGCTCTGGAAAATTTCGCTGTGCTTCTGGCACATCTGAGTCGCAAAATTTCTCAGCTCTCCGTCTTGGATCCGCTCAGCCGCGTCGCGGCAGGCTTTCTGGAACTGCTGCTCGTGACCGAGCGCGTCCTGCACGTATAACAATTCTTTTTCTGTCATTACCATTACCTCCTGTCAATGACTGATAATAGTGTGGACAGAAACCGCGTGATTATTCCACCTTGGTGAACATATAGGAGGTTTTTTCGTTGTTGTAATAAAAATTCAGCGTCAGCACGCCCTCGTCGTAGAGGAGTTTTTCGCTCTTGCCGCCGTAGAGGATATCGACGGAGGTTTCATTGAAGGTATACGTTCCCTCGTTGGGAACACCGGCGATGATCGCCTTGCAGCTGCCGTTGTTATTAAAAATAAAACGGAAATCCTTGTTTTCGGTGTCCAGCTCGGAGAACTGAATGGTTTCGCCGTTGATGTTCGCCTTGGTTGCTTCCCATGTGCCGACGATCACGGAATTGTTGTCCGACGAACAGCCGGACAGCACGACCAGCATCCCGAAGACAAGGAGAATAAGCGCGGAAACGGTTATTTTCATCTGAATCACCCTTGATTGAAAAATGATTACGTCTATTTTACCATTTTACACGCCACTCGTCAATTCCACCGGCGGAAAATGCATGAAAAAAAGAAAACCCTTCATAATCTGTCGGATATTCCATAAAACAAATTGACGTTTTGGTCAATTTGCAATATTTATACCGAAATACTTCACAGCGGCTTGCAAATCTCGCGCGATAATGCTATAATAATCAAAGTTATACGGATGGTTAGCATATTGCAACCCCCGTTGCCACTTTTTCAAGCACATCATTCAAAAAGGAGTAGATACTATGTCAACAAAAGCTTATTATCCCATGTCTGAAATCGGCAAAGGCAAGGTCGGTTTCTCCAAGACAAGATCCATCATCGAGGCTGCCTTCTACGGCAACAATGTTGTCAAGGTCAACACCCTCAAAGAGGCGTACAACCTCGCCAAGAATTCTCCCGGCACCATCGTTACCGATATGCCCGTCTACCGTGCTGAGGAAATCGGTCTGGACGCCGACGCCAAGGTACTCCTTTTCAACGACGGCGCGATCACCGGCAGATACGCGACCGCCCGCCGCATCGCCGGCGAACCCGGCGTTGACTGCGAAGCGCTCGACAAGGTGGTTATGGACGCCGTTTACAGCGCTCGCTGGAAGAAGCTCTATCACGCGACCTGCTATGCCGGTCTCGATACCGAATTTATGGTAAAGGTTCACCTGCTCATTCCCGAGGGTGAAGAAAATATTATGTACAACTGGATGCTCAACTTCCAGTATATGTCCGACGAGTACGTCAAGATGTACAAGGCTTCCAAGCCCGTCGGCGACGGCAACGAGCCCGATATCTACATTTTCTCCGATCCCCAGTGGACTCCCGTTGAGAATCCCGGCGTCAGCTTTGAATGCCTGTCCGACCCGGCAAAGAAAACCCTCTGCTACTTCAACACCGAGACCAACTGTGCCTGCATCCTCGGTATGAGATATTTCGGCGAGCACAAGAAGGGCACCCTGACCATGGTATGGGCGATCGCCAACCGCAACGGTTACGCTTCCTGCCACGGCGGTCAGAAGGAATACACCCTCGCAGACGGCAGCAAGTATGTTGCTTCCGTTTACGGTCTGTCCGGCTCCGGTAAGTCCACCCTGACCCACGCAAAGCACGGCGGCAAGTACGAGATCAAGGTGCTCCACGACGACGCCTTCATCATCAACACCGACACCTGCGCTTCTATCGCGATCGAGCCGACTTACTTCGACAAGACCGCCGACTATCCCACCGGCTGCCCCGACAACAAGTACCTGCTCACCGTTCAGAACTGCTCTGCTACTCTCGACGAGGACGGCAAGATCCAGATCGTCACCGAGGATATCCGCAACGGCAACGGCAGAGCAATCAAGTCCAAGCTCTGGTCTCCCAACCGCGTTGACAAGATCGACGCGCCTGTAAATGCGATCTTCTGGATCATGAAGGATCCTACCATTCCGCCCGTTGTCAAGCTCAAGGGCGCTTCCCTGGCTTCCGTCATGGGCGCAACGCTGGCTACCAAGCGTTCCTCCGCTGAGCGTCTGGCTCCCGGCGTAGATCCCAACAAGCTCGTTGTTGTTCCCTATGCGAACCCCTTCCGTACCTATCCGCTCGCCAACGACTACGCGAAGTTCAAGAAGCTCGTTGAAGAGAAGAACGTTGACTGCTACATCGTCAACACCGGCGACTTCATGGGCAAGAAGGTTCAGCCCAAGGACACCCTCGGCATCCTCGAAGCAATCGTAGAGGGCAAAGCGGAGTTCAAGAAGTGGGGTCCCTTCTCCGATATCGAGATCATGGAGTGGGAAGGCTTTGTTCCCGACATGAACGACTCCGAATATCTGCTGCAGCTGAGAGCAAGAATGAAGGATCGCGTCAACGAGATCAGGGCGTTCGCTGTCGAAAAGGGCGGCTACGACAAACTCCCCGATGACGCTCTCGAAGCCATCCAGAAGGTAGTGGAAGAGTTGAATCTGATGTCCGTAGACAATTTCTTCGAGAAACTCGGTCTGTGATCAATTTATTGAATCAACAAACAGGGTTCGGTTTTTCCGAGCCCTGTTTTATGCGCAAAAAAGCGGCTCCGGATTTCCGGAGCCGTTTCTTGTATCTGTATGAAATTAAAGCGCGGCGACGATGTCTCTGGTATCTCTGGCGATGACCATTTCCTCGTCGGTGGCGATCAACTCAACGCGGATCTTGGAATCCGGAGCGGTGAGCGTGCCCTGTCTGCCGTGGATGGTGTTGTTGTTCGCTTCCTTATCGAGCTTGACGCCGAGGCACTCGAGGTAGTTGCAGACTGCCTCTCTGAGCGCAGGCTGGTTCTCGCCGAGACCGGCGGTGAACACGATCGCGTCACAGCCGCCGAGCGCTACATAGAAGCTGCCGACATACTGCGCGATCTGATAGTAGAGCATTTCGTGAGCGAGCTTCGCACGCGGATTGCCTTCCTTTTCAGCGGCGGTAACGTCGCGGTCATCGGAGGAAACGCCGGAAACGCCCAGCAGACCGGATTTCTTGTTGAGCAGGTCGGACATCTGGGGAGCGGTCAGACCTTCCTTTTCCGCGATAAAGGTGACAACGGAGGGGTCGAGAGAACCGGAACGGGTGCCCATCATGAAGCCGCCCAAGGGAGTGAGTCCCATGGTGGTGTCGATGACCTTGCCGCCGTCAACAGCGGTGATAGAGGAGCCGTTGCCGATGTGGCAGGTGATGATCTTGGTTTCCTCGATCGGCTTGCCGAGCAGCTCCGCCATTCTCGCACTGACATAGCGGTGAGAGGTGCCGTGGAAACCGTACTTTCTCACGCCGTACTTTTCGTAATACTCATAGGGGATAGCGTACATATACGCCTTTTCGGGCATGGTCTGATGGAAAGCGGTGTCAAATACCGCTACCTGCGGGATATCCTTGCCGAAAACCTCGGTGCAGGCGTCGATGCCCTGGATATGCGCCGGGTTGTGCAGGGGAGCAAGGGGAGAGAGCTCCTTGATTTTTTCGATAACATTCTCGTCGATCAGTACGCTGTGGTCAAAGAAGGAGCCGCCCTGTACGACTCTGTGACCGATCGCGGTAACCTCGGAAAGCTCTTTGATCGCGCCGTATTCCGCGTCGAGCAGCGCGTCTTTGACCGCCAGGAACGCCTGGGTGTGGTTCTTCATCTCGGTTTTGCGCTCGATCTTCTGACCGTCGGGAGTCTTGAATCCGATAAACGCGCCGTCGGTGCCGATTCTTTCGCAGTTGCCCTTGGCAAGTACGCTCTCGTTGGTCATGTCGATCAGCTGATATTTCAGCGAGGAGCTGCCAGCGTTGATAACTAAAACTTTCATTGGTGTCAAATCCCTTCTTATTTCAATTGTATAATATGCAAGATACACGCTCTATCATACATGATAAACCGGCAATTTTCAAGCTTTTTTTGAAAAAAGTATCATTTTTCCGTGCAGATCAAAGGGCTGCCGCATGGTGTACGGCAGCCCTGTTATACTATATATAGAAAAGGATCAGTCCTTCCAGACGATCTCGTCCTCGACGAAGCCCTTCTTTTTCTTCCGTGCGATCACGATTTTGGCGATGAATCCGCTGGCAAATACCAGGAGGGAGACCGCCCAGCCCGCGACGACCTGCGCCCAGATGGGATAGTCGCCGTAGCTGCCGCCGTTTATACCGAAGAGCGTGATCATGTTCCAGATGAACAGGGAGATCAGCAGCACAGGCGAAATAAACTTGACGGAAGCCGCAAACCAGAAGTACGGCATTTTGTACCGCTTGGTGTTCTTGTTGATCTCGACGATCACCTTGCGCAGGTTGAACGTCCAGCCGATCGCGACACATTCCAGAATGCCGATCAGGATCAGGTTGATCTGGTTCGTCCAGTTATCCACGATGTCAAGCCACGCGAGACCTGCCTCGGAGACAAATACGATCGAGATCAGTCCGCAGACCGCGCAGACGCCGATCGTGACGGTCTTGGGCTTGAGGTGGAACTTGTCGGAAACCGCGGCGGAAATGCCTTCGACGATCGAGAACGCCGAGTCGATCGCCAGCGTGATGAGCATGAGATAGAAGATCGCGCCGAATATCGCATTGAAAACGCCGTTGCCCGTCAGGTTGACGATCGCCTGCGGATAGACGATGAACGCTGTGGCAACGCCGCTGTCGGTGATCTTGTCGAGCATGCCGGTGCCGCCCATGGTAGAGAACATCACGATGCCGGACAGCACACTGATCGCCATATCCGAGAAGGCGATGATCATCGCGTCGCCGGCAACATTGGCGTCGTCGCCGACATAGGAGCCGTAGGCGAACATGATCGCCATCATGATCGACAGACTGTAGAACACCTGACCGACCGCGTCGACCCAGAGCGTCGGGTCGGAGAACGCCGTCAGATCCGGGATAAACAGCTTGGCAAGTCCTGCGCCTGCGCCGGGCATGGTGCAGCCCTTGACCGCCATGATCAGCAGCAGTATCACGGGCGCGAACACGGTGAACTTGACGACCTTGCCGACGGAGTTAGCGCCGTTGCGGATGCAGTAGAAGATCAGCGCCCAGGCGATGACCAGACAAATCAGCACCACCGCCGGGATGTTGCTGCCCTCGATCGCGCCGGTCGTCTGCGTCAGTTCAAAGAACAGCCCAGAGGCGGCTTCGTTGTCGCCGGTCATGCCGGCGAACCGCCATGAAAACACGAACATCATGATGACCCACGCGAACACTACCGCGTAGTAGCAGACGATGACAAAGGCGTTGGAGGTGGCTGCCCAGCCGATGGGCTCCCACTTCTTGCCGATGCCGCGCATGGATTCGATCGCGCCGCGTCTGAATTTTCTTGCAATCGAGATCTCCATCATCAGCAGCGGAATGCCCATCAGGAGCATTGCCAGCAGGTAGACGACCAAAAAGGTGCCGCCGCCGTGCTTTGATGCGAGACCGGGGAAGCGCCACGCATTGCCCAATCCGACCGCCGAACCGATCGCGGCGAGGATAAAGGTAAGGCGTGAGCTCCACATACCTCTTTTTTCCATAATTCTTTCATTCTCCTTTGCTTAAGTCGTCGTAAAAACGACAATTAAACATATTATAGCACATGACCATGGATAAAAGCAATCGTTTTGTCGTCAACTCCGTTGAAAAATATTAGTTGACAATAAACGGCGTCCGTGATATAATGTCAACAGAAGCAGTAAAGAAGGTTGACAATGTGGCAAATCCCCATGCAAAATCCTCCAATGCAAAGCTGACAACGCTCGCGATGGTGCAGATAGCTTTGTGTACGGCGCTGCTGTGCGTTTCGGCGCTGATCTCTATTCCGCTCCCAATCGGCGTACCCTTTACGCTGCAGGTGCTGATGGTGATCCTGGTCGCGCTGATCCTCAAACCGCTGTATGCCCTGATCGCCCAGGTGCTCTATACTTTACTGGGTATCATCGGTCTGCCGGTGTTCTCCGGCGGCAAAAGCGGTCTCGGCACGATCTTTTCCCCGACGGGCGGCTTTATCATCGGCTTTATTCTCGCCGCCTTCTTCGTCAGCCTGCTCAAAGGCAGCGGCGAAAGCAAATATGCTGTACTGCGTTATATATTGGTATCTGTTTTGGTCGGCATTCCGTGTATCTATATTCCCGGCATCGCCATGTTCATGATCTACACCCAGTCCGACCTGCTCAAAGCCATCATCACCCTGACCTCTGTCTTTATCCTCATAGATTTGGCAAAATGTGTCATTGCGAGTCTGATCGCCGTGCCGCTCAACAAGGCGCTGGCAAAAATCAGATAAGCCATGACTGCAAAAACTCCGTCGAAAGACGGAGTTTTTGTTTTGTATAGAAAAGACAACACAAGATAAGGTATCAACAACATAAGAAAATAATCGGGTTCGGAAAAATGTATATATATTCGGTGAATTTTGTGTGTATCTTTGATGAATTTTCTTTGAAATAATTCCCCAAAAGAATTATCGCCATGGATTTTGGTGTATAATAATGTTGAGTATATATCGGATAGTAGGCGAATTTTGATAATTTTTTGTGGATTTTCGCTGTTTTCCGATAGTATGCAGCAACAAAAGTTCAAGCATTTAAGAAGGAGGAATTTTTTTGCAGCACAGTAAACACACCGGCTCTAATCTGAAACGCAAGATTACAGCCACACTTCTGTCACTGGCAATCGTCGGCACCAGTGCCGCGCCGCTTGTCAGCACAGTTGTCGCCAACGCTGCGAGCGCTGAGGAAGACAGTGCTGTAGGCGCTGCCAGACTGCCCCATTCCGATAATGACGGCATTTTCTGGGCAAACGCGACCTACTTCGACTACTATTCCGACAACGAACGCGCAAACGGATGGCGCAACAACATCCAGGCAGGTACCGGCTTCAACGGATCCGAGGACAACTGGTTCCCGTTCTACCAGTTCAACCAGAAGATCAGCACGATCGCCGGCAGCAACAGCGCATGGAGCAAGCCGCTTTATTTGGGCAATATGCTCCCTCGCGAGATCCCCGGAAAAACCGGCGATGAGGCGCTTCCGTACAAAAAGAGCGACCACAACGGTCCGATTGAGACGGCAACCAATGGTTTGACACGCTTTGATCAGTACGCCAACAACTCCAACACCATCGGCGGCGACCACAAGAGCGTTCAGGGCTTGATGCAGCCCAGCCTGAAGGACGGTAAGCTGATGGCGACCAGCACGCTTGCCGCACCGTATTTTGACGCGGATCAGCTCAGCGGCTACGCCAAGATCATTGACGCGGCGTTCCCGTTCCGTGTGACAAATGAGAACGGCTATACCAAGTATTCGTTCGATTCCACTAACGGAACAGATAATGTCCGCTTTGATTACAGCAACAACGAGCCGACAAAGGTCAACTATCTTTCCGGCGCTTCTAACGCGGTCAAGGACGGTCTGCGCTACTTTATGTACAATACGCAGTCCGGCTACGGCATCTTCCCCTTCAACGACAAGGGTACTGAGATGACGGGCAAGTCTTATCAGTTTTTATATGCCAGCGTCGACTCCGGTTATGTAAGCAACTGGACAAACCTCAAGGTTCATTGGATCGGCGCCGATTCCACTTGGCCGGGCGAACAGATGAGATGGCTCAGAGACGAAGGTAACAACAAGACCTTTATCGCGAAGATTCCCGAAGGCGCTACAGGATTTGTTCTTAACAACGGCAATCCGTCAAGCAATGGGGATCAGACTGTTGACGGAACCCTTGATCAGCTCAGATACGGCGCCGTATACGTCAAGGGTGATACGGACAGCATTGGCAGGCGTCAGATCGGTACATGGGCTGAGCGCGAAGGCGACGCCGGTATCCGCGATGCCTACTACAACTCCGAAAAGCTCGACTACGGCTTTGGTATCCGCATCGACGCGCGTTTCCGCGTGCCCAAGAACCAGAGCAGCGTTGAATTCAAGTTCTCCGGCGACGACGACCTCTGGATGTACATCACCGATGAGGACGATCCGGCTCATCCCTCCCAGCTCGTGCTCGACATGGGCGGCGACCACAAGATGAGCACCGGTACGGTCGACTTCGTCAACAAGAGATCAACGGTCGACGCGGTGTACGGCAGCA
The DNA here is from genome assembly GCA_946415335.1 of uncultured Clostridia bacterium. Taxonomy (GTDB): domain Bacteria; phylum Bacillota; class Clostridia; order Oscillospirales; family Acutalibacteraceae; genus Ruminococcoides. The sequence goes on along the minus strand of CAMKSB010000055.1, from coordinate 1,597 downwards.
GCAACCCGGCTGTCAAGACCTTCGACTTCAACCCCGATCACACCTACACCATGAGCGTGTTCTACATGGAGCGCGGTCTGCTTGAGAGTAACTGCAAGATGGAATTCACCATGGTTCCTCTCGGCAACAATGTGATCGTCACCGAGCAGATCAACACGGTTGACGTCAACCCCGGTCTGAAGGATAAGGTCGCAGCGGCGACTTCCTTCGACTTCACCGCGACCAACGGCACCGTTTCCCAGGACTTCAATCTGGCAAGCGGCGGCAAAAAGGAATTCCCCGGAACCTTCACCACCGGCAGCGATGTCAAGGTGACGCAGAAGGCGAACAATTCCGATCTCAAATATACAACTACCTACAAATACTTTGACAATTCCACCCCGACGCCCACCCAGAAGGACAGCGGCAACGGCACCAGCGCGGCGGACGTCAGCACGCAGAACGTCAAGCTGATCAACAATTCCGGCGATACCTACGATTTCGCCGAGCTGCAGGCGGACTATGTCAACACCCCCGTTCTCAGGAACGTCGCTATCACCAAGGAAGCGATCGACTGGATCGGCAACGTCTATGCCAACGATGAGTTTGACGCTTATGTTACCATCGACCTCGGCAACGGTCAGACCAGCAACAGCTTCAGCTACTTCCAGGAGGACGGCACGGCAACCAAGCCGTCCGGAACCTACACGGCTGCCGATATGGCATCCATCAACAGCACCACCAACGGTCTTGTCAAGCTGAAACACGGCAGAACCATCACCATCCCCAACGTACCTGTCGGCGCGAAGGTGACGGTTGCCGAGCAGCTGACGACCGCTCAGGCGAATGTTTTTGCCGATCCGACCTATTCCGGCACCAACGGACAGAAGGTCACCGACAATGGTTTGGCGATCAGCGTCAGCAACCATCCCGAGCTTCCCGCAAGTGCTTCCCTGCCCATCAACGCGCAGAAGACACTCAGCGGCGATCTCGCTGACAAGGCAAACCTCAAGGACAACAAGTTCAACTTTGTCCTCGAGACCGACGAGATCGACGCGGAGACTGTCCTTTCTGCTACTAACAACGACGGCGGTCAGGTAAATCTCGGATCCCTGTACTTCACTGCCGACAGAACAGAAGCGGCAGGCAAGGCGAATTACTTCTTTGTCAGCGCCGACGCGCTCAGCGGCGGCAAGCTGAAATACAACTTTAGACTGCGTGAGAACGTCACCAACGAAGAAGGCACCATCAAGTACGATGAAAAAGTATACAAGGCGGTCGTTGAGGTTTCCTACGACCAGACAAACAACCGTCTGACTGCCAAAATTGCCGACGAGAGCGACGCCGAGGTCAAGACCACCAACATGCAGGGCGTTACCTTCGACAACGAGATCCTCGACGGCGAAGTGACCATCACCAAGCAGGTCCTCAAGGACGACGGCAACGTTGACGCCGGCGCGACTGAGACCTTCAGCGCGACCATCGAAGCCAGCTACAACGGCGGCGTGAAGTTCACCAGCCTTCCCTTCTATTATACAGATAACAAGGGCGGTCAGGGACAGCTCACTCCGGTTTCCGGCAGCACCACCGAGGGTACCTACGCATGGACAGGCTTCAA
>CAMKSB010000054.1 GCA_946415335.1 uncultured Clostridia bacterium | reverse complement strand
ACGCAGGGCAACGGCGCGGCTGACGCGGCGAGAACCTATCTGCTGTTCTGCCTCAAGGGCGACACCGAAACAGCCAAGCAGTATCTCGATCTGTTCTGCGAAAAGAGCGACACCGCCAAACAGTATGTCCAGAAGTGGATGCCTATCGTAGCGGCTTCCCAGTCCGTCAAGGGCAACGAACAGGAGCGCGAGTTCCTGCTGAGCTGGGCGACCGTCGTCGAGTACGAATAAGGAGGAAGCAAACATGAAAGTAACCGTATGTATCGGCTCATCCTGCCACATCAAGGGCTCACGTCAGGTGGTAGCGCAGCTGCAGCAGCTTGTCGCGCAGAACGATCTCAGCGACAAGGTAGAGCTCGGCGGAACCTTCTGCATGGGACAGTGCCAAAAGGGCGTCTGCGTCACCGTTGACGATACCTTTTATTCGGTATCTCCCGAGAACGTCGGCGAATTCTTTGAAACGAACATAAAGGCAAAGGTATCGGCATGATTATACAGATATGCGTTGGCTCGTCGTGCCACCTCAAGGGCTCGGAACAGGTTGTCAGCCTGTTTCAAAAAGCGATCGAGGAACGCCATCTGGAGGATAAGATCACGCTTGCGGGCAGCTTCTGTGTCGGACGCTGCAACCGCGAGGGCGTGACCGTTCAGGTGGACGACGAGATCATCACGGGCGTGACGCCTGCGACCTTTGACCGATTCTTTCAGACCGAAATCTTACAAAAACTTTAACGAAAGCGAGCGTACAGATGTCGAACTGTTTGACTTTAAAAAAATCAAATTGCAAAAACTGTTATAAATGTATTCGCCACTGTCCGGTAAAGTCCATTCGCTTTTCGGGAAATCAGGCGCATATCATCGGCAACGAGTGCATCCTTTGCGGCCACTGCTTCGTGGTCTGTCCGCAAAACGCCAAGCAAATCGTCGATGAGACCGAAAAAGTGCGTGTTCTGCTGCAGAGCGGCGATCCGGTGGTCGTCAGCCTGGCGCCGTCCTTCATTGCCAACTACGCCGGCGTGGGTATCGACTCCATGCGCGGTGCGCTGAAAAAGCTCGGCTTTTACGACGCGGAGGAAACCGCTCTCGGCGCGACGATGGTCAAGCGCGAATACGACCGCATCCTGCAGGAGGAAAACCGTGATATCGTCATTTCCTCTTGCTGCCACTCGATCAATCTGCTGATCCAAAAATACTTCCCCAGCTGTCTGCCGTACCTCGCCGACGTCATGTCGCCGATGCAGGCGCACTGCAAGGATATCAAAAAACGCATCCCCAACGCCAAGACCGTGTTTATCGGTCCCTGCGTCGCCAAAAAGGACGAGGCGGAGTACTATGAAGGTATCGTCGACGCGACGCTGACCTTCGAGGAACTCTCCGAATGGCTGAAAGAGGAGAACATCACCCCCGAACAGCAAGCCGATCAGACCGAAGAAAGCCTTGCGCGGTTTTTCCCGACGACCGGCGGTATTCTGAAAACCATGACGCAAAAGGCGCAGGATTATACCTACTTTGCGATCGACGGCGTGGAAAACTGTATCTCCGCGCTGAAGGATATCGAGGACGGCAACGTGCACCATTGCTTTATTGAAATGAGCGCCTGTGCCGGAAGCTGCATCGGCGGTCCTGTCATGGAAAAGCACCGCCTTAATCCGGTCAGCGATTACGCGTCTGTCTCCAAATACGCCGGCAAGCGCGACTTTGATATCGGGCAGCCGGAAACGGTCGAGATGAAGAAGCTGTTTGAGTTCATCGCGCCGCGTTCGGCAAAGCCTTCTGACTATGAGATCAACCAGATCCTTCGCCAGATGGGCAAATTCAAGCCCTCCCAGGAGCTGAACTGCGGTTCCTGCGGCTACGATACCTGCCGCGCGAAGGCGGTCGCTATCTATCAGGGCAAGGCGGAGATCTCCATGTGCCTGCCGTATTTGAAGGACAAGGCGGAGAGCTTCTCGGATACGATCGTCAAAAACACCCCCAACGGCTTGATCGTCGTGAACGATCTGCTGGAGGTACAGCAGATCAATTCCGCGGCGCTGAGGATCCTGAATCTGCGCGCAGCCTCGGACGTCATGGGCACGCAGGTGGTACGGATCCTCGATCCGCTGCCGTTCATGAACGTGCAGTCGACCCACCGCGGCATTTACAACGAGCGCACATATTTAGCCGAGTACGGCCGCTATGTGGAAATGACGGTCGTTCCCGACAAAGAGAGCAACATGCTCATCTGCATCATGACGGACGTCACCGAGGAAGAAGACGCACGCCGCCGCAAGGAGGATATCAGCCGTCAGACGGTTGAGGTCGCCGATAAGGTGGTCGATAAGCAAATGCGTATCGTGCAGGAGATCGCCTCGCTTCTGGGCGAAACCGCTGCCGAGACGAAAATTGCGCTGTCAAAGCTGAAGGAGTCGATCAGGGATGAATGATTTATGTGCGGAAATCGGCTACAAAAGCATCAACCATGACGGCGAGCAGCTCTGCGGCGACCATATCGACATCGTTGAGCAGGGGAATGATTCTACCGTCATCGTGCTGGCGGACGGCATGGGCAGCGGCGTCAAGGCGAGCATCCTGTCTACGCTGACCTCCAAGATCATTTCCACCATGATGGCGGCGGACCTGCCTTTGGAGGAATGCGTGTCCACCATTGCCGCGACGCTCCCGGTCTGTTCCGTGCGTGGCGTTGCGTATTCCACCTTTACCATCATGCATATCATCGACTCCCATACCGTCGAGTTGATACAATATGACAATCCCCATATCATCTATATCCGCGACGGCGAACTCTACGATTATCCCAAAACCGAGCTGAATATCGGCGGCAAAACGATATACAAATCCGTCATCCGCCTGAAGGAAGATGACATCATCATCGCCATGAGCGACGGCTGTCCTCACGCCGGTATCGGCATCGCCTATAACTTCGGCTGGAAATGGGAGGATATCGCGGACTACATGCTCGGCTTGTCGAACGGCGGCTTCACTGCCAAGGTGCTCTCCACCATGCTGATCGACGAGGTCAACCGGCTCTACGGCGGCAAGCCCGGCGACGACGCGACTGCATGCGTGATCAAGATACGCAAGCGCGTACCGATGAACATTCTTTTTGGTCCTCCTTCCGACAGGGACGACTGCGACCGCATGATGAGCCTGTTTTTCTCCAAGGAAGGCAAGCATATCATCTGCGGCGGAACCACTTCTTCCATCGCCGCCAAGTGGCTGCGGAAGCCGCTGCGGCCAAAGCTCGATTTTGAGCGCAGCGACGTGCCGCCGATCGCCGAGCTGGAGGGCGTTGATCTGGTCACCGAGGGCGTCATCACCGTCAACAAGGTGGTGGAATACGCCAACGACTACGTCCAAAACAACGAATCCTATGAGGAATGGGGTTACAGTCACGACGGCGCTTCTCTCATCAGCCGGCTGTTGTTCGAGGAAGCGACGGATATCAATTTTTATGTCGGCAAGGCTGTGAATCCGGCGCATCAAAACCCGGATCTGCCGATCAATTTCAACATCAAGATGAATCTGGTGCAGGAGCTTTCAAAGGCGCTCAAGCTGATGGGCAAGCGCATCAAGGTCAGTTATTTTTAGGTGAATGAATATGAATAAGCTAAGAAAATTTGATACCAAGGTGCAATATCTGAAATACAAGGTGCTGCGTGAGGTGGCGCGTCAGGCGTGGAACGATACCCTGTTGGAGAACGTGCTGGATATCCCGAAAACCATCGTTCCCGGCAAAACACCGACGATGCGCTGCTGCGTATACAAAGAGAGAGCGATCCTCGCCGAGCGCGTCAAGATCGCCATGGGCGGCAACTCCGAACGCCAGAACGTCATAGAGGTCATCGACATCGCCTGCGACGAATGTCCTGCCGCCGGCTATGAGGTCACGAATTCCTGCCGTGGCTGTCTGGCACACCGCTGCGAGGACGTCTGCAAACGCGGCGCGATCTCCTTTGACTACAACCATGTGGCGCATATCGACAAGAGCAAGTGCATAGAATGCGGTCAGTGCGCCAAGGTCTGCCCGTATTCGGCTATCGCCAACCGCAAGCGTCCCTGCCAGAATGCCTGCAAAATCAAGGCGATCAACATCAACGAAGACAATGCGGCGCAGATCGACGATTCAAAGTGCATCTCCTGCGGCGCGTGCGTCTATCAGTGTCCGTTCGGCGCGATCAGCGACAAATCCTTTATTCTGAACGTCATTGATCTGCTCAAGAAATGCGAGCAGGGCAAGAATTATAAACTCTATGCGGTAGTTGCGCCGTCCATTTCCAGCCAGTTCACTTACGCAAAGCTCGGTCAGGTGGTCACCGGACTGAAAGAGTTGGGCTTCCACACGGTCGTAGAAGCCGCTCTCGGCGCGGATATGGTCGCGCAGGCGGAATCAAAGGAGCTTGCGGAAACCGGATTCCTGACCAGCTCCTGCTGTCCTGCCTTTGTGGAATATATCAACAAATCCTTCCCGGAGCTCAAGCCGAACGTCTCCCACAATCTCTCGCCGATGGCGACGATCGCCCGGTACATCAAGGAGACCACCCCGAACGCGAAGGTCATTTTCATCGGACCGTGTACGGCCAAGAAGATGGAGGCGCAGCTGGATACCGTCAAGCCCTACGTTGATTCGGTGCTGACGTTCGAGGAGCTGCAGGCGCTGTTTGACAGCCGCGATATCGACCTCACCACATTATCGGAAGGCGTGCTCGACAACGCTTCCTACTTCGGCAGAATATTCGCCCGCTGCGGTGGACTTGCCGACGCGGTCGCCGAGGGCTTGAAGGAGCAGGGACTCGAGGACTTTGAACTCAACGCGCTCTCCTGCGACGGCATCGAGGAATGCAAGAAAGCGCTGACCTTGAAGAGCAAAAACGTGCTGAAAGCAAACTTCATCGAAGGCATGGCGTGCGTCGGCGGCTGTATCGGCGGCGCAGGCTGTCTGACCCACGGCGCGAAGGACAAAATGCAGGTCGACAAATACGGACAGGAAGCGATGGAAAAAACCATCCTCGACGCGATCTCCATTCTGTAACAGTTTTATTGGTTTACTTGTCAGAAATCCGTATAATATGAAATCGCAGCTTACCGAAATTTCAATAATCCGTCTTTTCACGTTGATTATTTAGATAATTCGCAAGAATTTATTTGCAGCTTGCACTTTTGCTTGACAAAGTACCCCGATTAGAATATAATATCGGTGTTGACAGGCAAGGGCGCCGAAACAGTTTTGTTTTGGCGCCCCTTTATCTTTTTTTGAATGGAGAATAATTATGTGCGGAATAGTTGGATATGTCGGCCACCGCGACTGCACGGACGTGCTGGTTTCGGCGCTGACAAAATTAGAATACCGCGGCTATGACTCGGCAGGCATCGCCGTATTTGAAAACGGCAAGATCGCCGTCGCAAAGACCAAGGGCAGACTTTCTGATCTGACGGAAAAAATGGAGCGCGAAGGCAAGCCGAAAGGACACGCCGGCATCGGTCATACGCGCTGGGCGACTCACGGCGAGCCGTCCGACGTCAACTCGCATCCCCATTCGGGGCGGCGCGTGACGATCGTTCACAACGGCATTATCGAAAACTACAAGCAGCTCAAGCAATTTCTGATCGACAACGAGCGCACGGAGTTTTTGTCCGACACCGACACCGAGGTAGTCGCGCAGTTGCTCGATTTCTACTACGACGGCAACCCCATCCGCTGCATCCGCAAGGTGCTTCATGAGCTGCGCGGTTCGTTTGCGCTGGGCATCGTGTTTGCCGACCGTCCCGAAACGGTCTACGCCGTGCGCTGTGAAAGTCCGCTGATCGTCGCGCAGGGACACGGCGAGGTCTTTATCGCGTCCGACGTGCCGGCGGTCATCAAATACACCAAGGATTATTACCTTTTGGAGCACGGTGAGATCGCCGTGCTGAAAAACGGCGGCGTAACCTTCTGTTCTCTTCACGGCAGAATGCTCGAAAAGGAGCTGCTCACCGCCGACTGGGACGAGGACAGCGCAGAAAAGGGCGGTTATCCGCATTACATGCTCAAGGAGATTCACGAGCAGCCCACGGCGGTCAAAACCACCATCACGCCGCGTATCGAGAACGGGCTGCCGAATCTCAGCGAATGCGGCATCACGCCCGAAACGCTCAGAGAGTTTCAGAATATCTTTATCGTCGCCTGCGGTACCGCCATGCACGCGGGCATGGTGGGAAAATATGTGATCGAAAAGACCGCGCGCGTATCGGTCACGGTCGATATCGCCAGCGAATTCCGCTACCGCGATCCGTTGCTCACCCCAAAGGATCTGGTCATCATCATCAGCCAGTCGGGTGAGACGGCGGATTCCAAGGCGGTGCTGACGCTGGCTAAGCAAATGGGCGCCAAAACGCTGGCGATCGTCAACGTCAAGGGCAGCTCTATCGCCAGAGAGGCGGACATGGTCATCTATACCCACGCCGGTCCCGAGATCGCCGTCGCGTCGACAAAGGCGTATATGGTACAGCTCAGCGTGATGTATCTGTTGGCGTTTGAAATGGCGTTTGCCAAAGGAAAAATCGACGAAGCGACCTGCCGGGAGCTGACTGCTCAGCTTGTCACCATGCCGCAGGTCATCGAAAAAACCATCAGTTCGGTCGTCGATAGATGTCAGTATGTCTCGACCAAGCTGATCAGCGCGGACAGCCTGCTGTATATCGGCAGGGGATTGGACTACGCGCTCTCGATGGAAGGCTCCCTGAAGCTCAAGGAGATTAGCTATATCCATTCCGAGAGCTACGCGGCAGGCGAGTTGAAGCACGGCACGATCTCCCTGATCACCGAGGGGATGCCGGTCATCGCGGTCGCTACGCAAAATTCTTTATTAGAAAAAACGGTCTCCAATATCAAGGAGGTCAAGGCGCGCGGCGCTATGACGATCGTAATCTGCGACGAACATGCGGACATCGACATCGAGGCGGCGGATTATTTCATCCGGGTTCCGCAGCTGAGCGAAATGCTCATGCCGATGGTCGCCACGGTTCCCATGCAGCTTTTGGCATACTATACCTCGGTAAACAAGGGCAACGACGTTGACAAGCCGCGCAATCTCGCAAAATCCGTCACGGTCGAATAAGAATATTGATAAGACAAGGGTGTTTCAGACAAGTAAGTTTGAGGCGCCCTGCGCTTTTTGACAAACCTTTCCGTAGGGGACGGCATCCCAGACGTCCCGAAATACCGAATCGGGGCTATGCGCCAACCCTTTTCATTATATATTACAGATTAACTTACCATTGCGCCGCAGGCGCAACTCTCAACTTTCAACTCTCTACTCTCAACTCCCCATATACATCTTCAAAAAAATGCCTAAAAATTCGTCAAACCCTTGACGAAAAAGGATTTGAATTGTATAATAACCATAGGTATTGCTACATAGAATTGCATAATGAAGCACTTTGCCGAAGATATACATTTCAACAAAGTGCTGATGATAATTCCTTTTTTCTTTTTTGACAAAATCCTGTTGGAAACTATCGCAGTGAAAGCCAAGCTGAACTGTGTTTTAGTTTTATAAATTTTTGTTTTCATTTGTTTGGCGCGTGCCAATGTCTGGTATTTTGCAATACGGGGTCAGCAGACAGACCCAAAGGAAAACAATGTTTTTTCAAAAAAATTGCATTTAAATCAGAAGGAGGAAGATTTCTTATGATGCAAAAAATCAAACGGCCACTCAGCATATTATTATCCTTGCTGATGATCGTTAGCTTGTTCACGATCGTTCCGATCACGGCAAGCGCGGCGGAGCCTGAGCCTGCTGAGGAAACAATCACCATCAACAGCGGCACCGACAAGCTGAGCAATCACGGTATTCAGAACTTACATTACGGTAATCATTCAGACTTCAATGGCAACGGATTACCCTGGGGAACCTTTGTTGCGCCTACCGGAAAGGTCTTTACAAAAATTGTAACTAATGGCACCGATGATGCGATGAATTGGACAGGAAGCGCTGAGCGTGTCGATCACGACGGTATGATGGGGGAATTTTACATTGATTTTGAGACCGACGAAGACGGTTTCCTTCCCTTCACCATTTCGTTTACCCTTGCTGACGCTCCTGCCACAACCGAGCCCACAACCGTGCCCACAAGCGAGCCCACTACCGTAGAGCCCACTACCGTAGAGCCCACTACCGTAGAGCCCACGACCGAGCCCGCGACAGAGCCTGATCCCGTTACCGTCGTTACGGCTATGATCGACGCGCTCCCGGATCCGGCTAACGTCACCCTTGAAAACGAGGCGCAGGTAAATGCTGCAATGGCGGCATATATGGTGCTGACCGACGAGCAGAAGAATGCGATCGGTGCGACCGCGACCACTAAGCTGTACGCTGACGCTACAAAAATCAACGACCTCGCGGCAGTCAAGGCTGTTACCGATCAGATCAACGAGCTTCCGGCTGAACTCACCCTGAACGACGATTTGGATGTTACAGCGGCGAGACAGGCTTATGACAATCTGACTGGCGCCCAGAAGGACATATTCGACCAGGCTGTACTCACGAAGCTGACCGACGCCGAGGCGAAGATCGCCGACCTCACGGCTGCGCAGGCTGTTATCGACGCGATCGACGAGCTCCCGGCTGCCGAGAATATCACCGTCGAGGACACTAAGGCGGTTCAGGACGCAAGAACCGCTTATAACGCGCTGACTCCCGCTCAGCAGGCGCTCGTCGGCACAGAGACGCTCGCGAAGCTGACCGCTGCCGAGGATAAGCTCGACGCGATCACAGCTGCCGAGCCGGTTGAAGAACTGATCGACGCGCTTCCCGCTCCCGGCGAGATCACCGTTTACGATAAGGCGCAGGTAGAGGCTGCAAAGGCTGCTTACGACGCGCTGAGCGACGCTGCGAAGGCTGAGGTCGACGAAGAACTCGTCACCAAGCTGAATGACGTCGTGAGCGCCCTCGCTGACGCCCAGGCTGTCAGAGACGTTGAACTCAAGATCAACGCCCTGCCCGCAGCTTCCAACGTCACCGTAGACGATCAGGAAGCCATCGAGGACGCACAGGCTGCCCTCGACGATCTCCGCGACGACCTCAAGAACCGCGTATCCCTCGGATACCGCACCAAGCTCGCTTTGGATCAGGCTGCTCTTGCCAACGCGCTTGACCAGGCTGCTGCCGACGAAGTTGCAGAGATGATCTCCGCACTGCCCGCAGCTGCTGATGTCGCCATTACTGACAAGGAAGACATCGAAGCGGCAAAAGAAGCATTTGACGCACTGACCGACGCTCAGAAGAGAAGAGTCAGCTTGGCTAACAGAACCAAGCTCGACCGTGTGCTGAACGCACTCGCTGAAGTTGAGGACGAAATTACTGCTGATGCCGTTGAGGACATGATCAAGGCGCTTCCCGCTGCCGCTGACGTGACCGTAGACGACAAGGACGCGATCGAAGAAGCACAGGCTGCCTTCGACGCACTGACCGACAACCAGAAGTCTTATGTCAGCCTTGTCAGCAAGATGAAGCTCAGACTGGACGGCGCTGCTCTCGTCAACGCTGAGAACCAGGCTGCTGCCGACGCTGTTGCCGAGCTGATCGAGGCTCTCCCGGCTGCCAATGCCGTCACCGTAGACGACAAGGATGCGATCGATGAAGCACAGACTGCTTTCGACGCGCTGACCAATACCCAGAAGAACATGGTTTCTCTTGCCAACAGAACCAAGCTCGCCGCAGACCAGGCTGCCCTCAAGGAAGCCGAGGACGAGGCTGCTGCCGACGCTGTTGAAGCAATGATCGAAGCGCTCCCCGCTGCTGCTGACGTTACCCTCGATGACAAGCCTGCCATCGAAGAGGCAAGAGCTGCTTACGACGCGCTGACCTACGACCAGAAGAGACTCGTTGTTCTGGCGGACAGACTCAAGCTCGTTGCTGACGAAGCTGCTGTCCAGAAGATCGAAAAAGATAACGCTGCTGCTCAGGCAGTTACCGATCAGATCAATGCACTTCCTGCTGCTGAAGATGTCGCTGTTAGCGATACCCTCGCCGTAGCAAGCGCAAGAGCTGCTTACAACAATCTGACCGACGACCAGAAGGCGCTGGTTGCTCCCGAAACCGTTCAGAAGCTCACCGACCTTGAAGACGCTCTCGCCGAAAAGGTTGAGGTCGCCACTGTTGTCGCGCTCATCAACGCACTCCCCGCTGCTGAGGATGTTACCCTCGCAGACCGCACCGTTATCGACGCTGCCGGCGTTGCTTACGATCTGCTCACCGACGATCAGAAGGCTCAGATCGATCCCGAGACCGCTCAGAAGCTGTTTGACGCTCAGGCTGCTCTCGCTAAGATCGACTCCGACATGAAGGCTGCTGATGAAGTTGCCAAGATGATCAATGATCTTCCTTCTGCTACCAACGTTACCCTTAACGACAAGGACGCTATCGAAGCTGCAAGCGCTGCTTACGACGCGCTGACCGACGCTCAGAAGGATTACGTACCGCTGGCAAGCAAGCTCAAGCTCACTCTTGACAAGGGCGCTCTCGACGCTGCGATCAAGAACGCAGAGGACGAGGCTGCTG
>CAMKSB010000053.1 GCA_946415335.1 uncultured Clostridia bacterium | reverse complement strand
ATCGACCTGATCATCCACAAGGGCAGAGTCGGCGAGGTCTACAACGTCGGCGGTCATAACGAGATGGCGAACATCGACATCGTCAAGCTCATCTGCAAGGAGCTTAACAAGCCCGAGAGCCTGATCACCTACGTCACCGACAGAAAAGGCCACGACCTGCGCTACGCGATCGACCCGACCAAGATCCACAACGAATTAGGCTGGCTGCCCGAGACCAAGTTTGAGGACGGCATCAAAAAGACGATCCAGTGGTACCTCGACAACAAGGACTGGTGGGAAGAGATCATCAGCGGCGAGTACCAGAATTATTACGAGAAAATGTACGGCAACCGCTAAGTGACCGTTGCGAAGGAGTAAACCATGAAGCGCGTGATCACTTACGGCACCTTTGACCTTTTGCATTACGGGCACATCAATTTGCTGAAACGGGCGAAGGCATACGGCGACTACCTGATCGTATGCCTTTCCACCGACGAATTCAACTGGAACGAAAAGCAGAAAAAATGCTACTTTTCCTATGAACAGCGCAAGGCGCTGCTGGAGTCCATCCGCTATGTGGATCTGGTCATTCCGGAGGAAAACTGGGATCAGAAGATCAGCGACGTCCGCGAGTACCATATCGACACCTTTGTGATGGGCGACGACTGGAAAGGGCATTTTGACTTTTTGAAGGACGAGGGCGTGGAGGTCGTGTATCTGCCGAGAACGCCCGAGATCAGCACGACGCAAATCAAAAAGGAACTGGGAAAAAAGCCATGAAGGTATTTGTTACCGGCGTCGGCGGTCAGCTCGGCTATGATGTGATGCAGGAGCTGCAGCGCCGCGGACATGAAGCTGTCGGCGCGGATATCGCAGACGGCGCCGACGTACAACTGGATATTACCGATCAAGCCGCGGTCGGACGGATCCTGCATGAGATCCAGCCCGACGCGGTGATTCACTGTGCCGCGTGGACGGCGGTGGACGCCGCTGAGGACGCGGAGAATAAAGACAAGGTTTACGCGGTCAATGTGACCGGCACGAAAAACCTTGCCGAAGCCTGCAAAGCGCTCGGCTGCAAAATGATGTATATCAGCACCGACTACGTGTTCAACGGGCAGGGAGAAACGCCGTGGACGGCGGAATGCAGGGACTTTGCGCCCTTGAATTACTACGGACAGACGAAGCTTTGGGGCGAGCAGGCGGTCGCCGGGGCGCTGGACAGCTTCTTCATCGTCCGTATCGCGTGGGTGTTCGGTCTCAACGGCAAGAATTTCATCAAGACCATGCTCAGCGTCGGCAAAAAATACGATACGGTGCGCGTTGTGAGCGACCAGATCGGCACGCCGACCTACACCTTTGATCTGGCGCGACTGCTGGTCGATATGATCGAAACGGAGCAGTACGGCTATTATCACGCCACCAACGAGGGCGGCTATATCAGCTGGTACGACTTCTGCCGTGAATTCTACAGACAAGCCGGCATGACGACGCAGGTGATCCCGGTCACCACTGCCGAATACGGACTGAGCAAGGCGGCGCGTCCGTTCAACAGCCGTCTGGACAAGCGCAAGCTAATCAAAAAGGGATTTACACCGCTGCCCGACTGGAAGGACGCGGTGAAGCGATATTTATCGGAGTTAGAGAGAATTGAGTAATTTCAGCTTTATCAAGACAGCCGTGGAAGGCGTTGTGATCGTGGAGACCAGGGCGTTCGGCGACAACCGCGGCTATTTTATGGAGACCTACCACGAGAAAAAATTTGCCGAGGGCGGCATCACCACCAAATTCATTCAGGACAACCAGTCCAAATCGACCAGAGGCGTGCTGCGCGGTCTCCATTTTCAGAAGAATTTTCCGCAGGCAAAGCTGGTTCGCGTGATCTCCGGCGAGGTCTATGACGTCGCCGTTGATTTGCGTAAGGGCAGCCCGACCTTCGGCAAGTACGTCGGCGCGCTGCTGTCGGCGGCAAACAGAAGGCAGTTTTTCATTCCCAAGGGCTTTGCCCACGGTTTTTTGGTTCTCTCGGAGGAAGCGGAGTTCGTCTATAAGTGCGACGACTTCTACCATCCCGAGGACGAGGGCGGACTGATGTGGAACGACCCGGCTGTCGGCATCGAATGGCCGGAGCTAGTCAAAAACGAAAACGGCGGCTATCAGATGATAGACGGCACTCCCCTGAACCTGAGCGCGAAGGATATGGTGCAGCCGTCGCTTGAGGAAGCGTTTACATTCTGAGTCCGCGGAGGTCAGTGCCTTGAATCAGCAAAAAATCCGGATCATGCACGTCGTCCAGTCAGCCGGCGGCGTGGAGCAGTATCTGGTGAGTCTATTAAAATACATGGATCGCGGGCGGTTCGAGAATATGCTGGTCTGCTCGCAGGATTTTACGCCGTCGCGCTTTGAAGGCATCGTCAGCCGTATCGAGGTGGTGCCGATGCAGCGCGAGATCGGCGGAAGGGACGCGAAGGCGGCGAGAGCCGTCCGCAAGCTTATCCGGCAGTACCGCCCGGATATCGTCTACGCCCATTCCAGCAAGGCGGGCGCGATCATGCGGCTGGCGAACGTCGGCATGCGCAACGTCAGCCTTTACAATCCGCACGGATGGGCGTTCAATATGCACTGCTCCCGCCGGAAGCAGCGGATGTACCGCGCCGTCGAGCGCATGACCGCGCCGATGTGCGACAAGATCGTCTGCATTTCCGAGGCGGAACGGGAGTCCGCCTTGTCCGCGCGTATCTGCCGCGACGACAAGCTGCGCGTGATCGTCAACGGCGTGGACGTGCCGCTGATCGACAGCCGTCCGGCTCCCTATAAGCGTTCGCAGCTCGGCATTCCTGAGAAGGCGCCGGTCGTCGGCATGGTCGGCAGACTTTCCAAGCAGAAGGCGCCGGATGTGTTTCTGGAAATGGCGAAGCGCGTCCGCGCACAGTATCCCAAAGCGCATTTTGTCCTCGTCGGCGGCGGCGAGATGATCGTCGAGCTGCAAAACCGGATCGCGCAGAACCGGATGCAGTCCTGCGTCCACATCACCGAATGGACGACAGAGCCCCTGCGCTACGCCGACATGTTCGACGTCGCCGTGCTGCTCAGCCGGTGGGAGGGCTTCGGTCTGGTGCTGCCGGAATACATGCTGCTGCAGAAGCCGCTTGTCGCGACGAACGTGGACGCGATCCCGACGATCGTTCGGGACGGATATAACGGCTTGCTGGTGCCGCCGGACGATCCCGGCGCAGCGGCAAAGGCGGTGCTCAGACTGCTCGGCGACAGCGACCTGCGCGAGCGGCTGAAAACACAGGCTGAGCAGGACGCGCGCGAGCGCTTCGACGTGCGCCGTGTGGCAAAAAGCCACGGGCAGCTCTTTGAAGAACTGCTGAAAAACAAAGGATGACAGCATGAAGGTATTGATATTGACGGCGGATTCCAACGGCGGCTATCCGGTGCCTGCCTCCAAGGGCAGCGCGGTCTCCACGCTGATGGAGCAGCTCGCCGAGGGAAATAACGCGCAGCGCCTTTGCGACATGGAGATCATGTCGTTTTATGACGAAAAGGCGTTTGAAATGGCAAAGCAGTACCCCCACATCACATTTTTGTGGGTGAAGCCGACGGCGCTTCACCGGCTGCTGGACAAATGCGCGTTCAACTTTATCCGATTATTGAAGAAAAACGAAAAGGCGGTTTCCTTCAAATCGCCCTTTTCATTGTTATACTATATTCGCAAGGCAGGCAAACGCCTGCGCGTGACCGATGCAGACAAGGTGATTCTGGAAAACAACATTCCGCTGGCTCGCGCGCTGAGGAAAACGCCCTTTCGCGGTCAGTGGTTCTACCATTTTCACAACGTGCCGCGTATCGACGGCGGCTGCCGCGACGTGTTTGAGCGCACGACCGGCTTTTTGTGCGTCAGTCAGTTCGTGGCGGACAGGCTCAGTGCGCCCGACAGCGCGATCGGCGCGATCCCGGCTGATAAAACCACCGTGTTTTACAACTGCGTGGACACCGAGCAGTTTCAGCCCATGCCGCGCGACTGCGGCGAGCTTGCGGCGCTGCGCAAAAAGCTGGGCGTCGCGGACGGCGACAGGGTGATGATCTTCACCGGCAGACTGACCGCCGAAAAGGGCGCGGAGCATCTGCTTCGTGCGCTGCAGCTTCTTCCCGAACACTACAAGGCGGTGATCGTCGGCAGCTACCACTACAACGCCGACGTCAAAAGCGACTACCAGCAGCAGCTCTACGCGCTCGCGGAATCGCTGAAAGACCGCGTGATCTTTACCGGCTATGTGCAGCACGACGAGCTGCCGCTGTACTATAACCTCGCGGACGTCGCGGTGCTGCCGTCCATGTGGGACGAGCCTGCCGGTCTGACGAACCTCGAAGCCATGGCGTGCGGTGTGCCGGTCATCACCACCAACTCCGGCGGCATTCCCGAATATGTGGGAGATTCCGTCGTGCTGGAGAGAGGCGAACGCCTCGGCGAAGAGATCGCCGAACGGGTGCAGGCGCTTCTTGCCGACAGCGAGGGCTACGAGTGCGCCTGCCGGTACAGCCGGCAGTTTGTATGCGACCGTTTTGACAAGGACAGATACATCAACCGCTTTATCGAAGCCCTCGGCGTGTTTTAGGAGAGAACATGGACAGATTTTTTGTGATCATCAACGAATCCAATGAAAACGCGTGGTCGGCGTACGTCTGGAGCGACGTGAAGGAGCAGGCGGTCATCCTGTACGACAACAATGTACTGCGGTCATCGTCGCTCAAAAAGCTGAAAAAGCTCCACTTCGGCAACAAGTTCAACGGCAGGGTGTGGCTTCCGCTCAAATCCGTCTGGAACCGCAGCCTGAGCCTGCGCTATGAGGATCTGAAGGCGACGGACAGGAATATCCTGATCTTTCAGAGCTCCGTCAAGTTCTCGCCGGGCTTTATCCGCAAATTAAAGAGAGAGAAAAACGCCGTCATCGTGCAGTATCTGCCCGACACCCTCGAAAAGCTGGGCATTGCGGACAGCGCGGCGGCGTATGAACGATATAAACGCTATTACGGTATCGATCTGACGTATTCGTTCGACCAAAACGACTGCGACCGATACGGTATGGAGTTTTTTGATATATACTCCTCCAAGGCGGCGGCAGCGCAGCCGAGAGAGGATTTATACGATATTTTTTACGTCGGCAGCGCGCGTACCGAAGGGCGGCTGGAGCTGCTTCATTCCGTCACAGAACAGACGGAAGGGCTTCGCGGCTGCTTCTATATGATCGGCGTGGACAGCGACAAGCAGCGCTGTCCGGAGCGCGTCACCTACAACCAACCGCTGCGCTACGGCGAGGTGGTCGAAAAGACACTGAACAGCAACTGCATCCTTGAACTGATGAACGACAACCAGGCAGGCAACACCCTGCGCTTCAAGGAAGCGGTCTGCTACAACAAAAAGCTGCTGACCAACAACCGCGCGGCGTTCGACAGTCCCTACTACGACGAGCGCTATATCCGCGTGTTTGACGACGTCAGCGAGATCGATCCGGAATGGATCGCGCAAAAATGCGCGGTGGATTACCGCTACGGCGGCGAGTATTCGCCGCAGAGACTGCTTGAAATGATCATCGGACAGCTTGACGGGAGGCATGAATGAATTACCTTTACTTGCTATTGATAACAGAGATCGTGTTTCTGCTGATCCACATGGCGGCGACGAAGCTCGACTTTACCTCTCCCGGCTTTGTCACGCTCGCCCTCTTTATCCTCTCGACCGTTTGCGTCATCTGGAACGAGGATTACTGGGACGTAGAATTCCATCCGCTGACCTACTGGCTGGTCACGGCAGGACTGGCGGTGGCGATCGGCGTTGAACTGATCATCAAGTTTTTGTTTCAAATACAGAAGCGCAAGGTATGGATCGACCAGCCGAAGTTTGCGGAATTCAAGGGCTATCAGATCTCGGTTCCGGTGCAGTTCATTTCTGCGATCCTTTTTACCGGCATGATGATCATTTACGTCATCGCGGTCGTCCGCGCAGGCGGCAACGACGACCTGCTGACCAATATCGGCGTCGTGCATAACGACGTGGAGATCGAGGTCGGTACCCTTCCGACTATCTGCATCCGTCTCCTGCGCCTGGAAGCGTTCGTGTTTTTGTATTTCTTTGTCTGCAACGTCTTTGTATGCAGGCAGAGATTCGCGCAGAACGCGATGCTGCTCGTGCCGGTGCTGGCGGCATGGACGGCGATTTTCTTCAGCGGCGTGCGCGCGACCTTCATGAACTACCTGATCGCCGTTTTCTTCTATTCGGTCATGCTCCGTCGCTTCAAGACCGGCTGGAAAACCGTCAAGCTGAGAAAATACTTCAAATTCATCCTGATCTTCGGCAGCGTGTTCGTACTTCTGTTTATCGCCACGCGTACCATCATCAAGAACCATGAATTCGAGTCCACCGGCTTTGAGTACATCACCTTTTACCTCGGCAGCCCGCTCCATCTGCTCGACAAGCTCCTGCAGGACACCACGCAGGCGTTCTCGACGCACTACACCGAGCTCCCCGGCGCCCATACCTTCCGACTGTTTTACGAGGAGCTGAGAAAGTTTGGTCTGATCAGCATCGAGGTGGAAAAGACGCGCTTTATGGCGGTCGGCGGCGACTTTTACGGCGGCGGCAACGTCTATACGTTGTTCGGTACCACCTACCATGACTACGGCTTCGGCGGTACGATGGTCTATACGGGCATTCTCTACGGCGTTTTCAGTTTCGTCTATTACAAGGCGTTCCGCTACTGCCGCTATATCGGCAGAAGCCTGACGACGCTGGTGGTTTACGGCGCTTACTATTACTTTATATTCATGACGTTCTACACCGCCATGACCTGTCAGCTCAAGATACAGACCTTCCTGGAGATGGCGATAGTGGTGCTGATGTACAAATTTTTGCCGCGAATCAAACTCACGGCTTGACCAAGGAAGATGGAATAAGCAATGGCAGAAAACACGAAGGTAGTCAAGGCGGGCATCGGCTATGTGATCGGCAACTATCTGTTGAAAGGTCTCAACTTTTTGATGGTTCCGGTATTTTCCCGTCTGATGTCGACGGCGGATTACGGTATCTACAACACGTTCACCGCTTACGAGGCGATACTTTACATTCTCATGGGCTATGCGATCCACAGCAGCTACAAAAACGCGCTGTATAAATTCGGCACGGTGGAAAACGGCGTTGAACGCGGCAAGGATTACCATACCTACGTTTCCTCGACGATCGTTCTGCTGCTCGTCAGCGCGGTCGTCTGGTTTGCGGCGTTTTTCCTGCTCTCCGGCAATCTGACCGAATGGCTGGGACTGGATTATCCGAGCCTGCTGCTGCTCCTGATCTACAGCTTTTCGGGCGCGATCCTCGCCTGCTACAACGCCCATGTCGGGCTGAAATACCAGTACAAGAACTTTTTGACGGTCGCCGCCTTCAACGCGGTGTCCAGCATCGGCTTGTCCATCCTGCTGATGTTCACCGCCTTCCCGGAGCACCGCTACATGGCGAGAATGATCGGCACTACGGTTCCGATCGCCATGATCGCCGTCTTTGTCATCTTCAAATTCCTCAGAAAATCCAAGCCCGGCAACTACAAGCCCTTCCTTTCATGGGGACTGAAATACAGCCTGCCGGTCGTGTTCCACGGCATCAGCCAGGTGGTGCTCGCGCAGTTTGACCGCATTATGATCACGCGCATGATCGACGCGGCTTCCACCGGCATCTACAGCTTCGCCTACAATATCTACGGCATCATCAACGTCACGGCGCTCTCGCTCGACAACGTGTGGAACCCGTGGATGTACGAACAGATGGCGGCGAAGCGCTACGACAACATCAAAAAGAAGAGCAGCCTCTATATCCTGCTCATGATGCTGTTTTCGGTGGGCGTCATGCTGATCAGTCCGGAGCTCGTCAAGCTGCTGGGAGACAGGGAATACTGGTCGGCTTCCTACAGCGTCATCCCGATCGTCGCCGGCGGCTTCTTCGCGTTTCTCTATACGATACCGGCGAGCGTGGAGTTCTATTACGAAAAAACCAAGTTCGTGGCAATGGGAACCTTTGCCGCGGCTGTCATCAATATCGCGCTGAATTACATCTTCATGAAGCAATTCGGCTATATCGCGGCAGCGTATACCACGCTGTTCACCTATATCCTCTATTTCGTGTTCCACTATCTTATCGCGAGAAAGATTCACGGCTCCTGCCTGTTTTCCACCAAGATCATCGTCGGCGGTTCGGCGCTGGTGCTGGCTGTCGCGGGGCTTTCGCTGCTGCTGATGGATCTGGTCGTCGTCAGATGGATCCTCGCCGTCGGCGCGGCGGTACTGCTGGTGGTGACCGAGGAGAGAAAAATAGGTTTTTCCAAGAAGATTTTGAAAAAATTCAGGAGGAAATAAAGCATGGTCATCGGTGCTTGCGGATACGGCGCGACCGGCTCGTCTGTCCTGACGGACTTGCTGCGCGAATATGACGATATCCAGATTTTTGACGATTTTGAGTTTATCCTGACCTACCGGGTGGACGGTCTGCAGGATCTGCAGTACCACCTGATGGAGCGCTACTCCAAAAACCAGTCGGGCGACTACGCCATCAAGCGTTTTCTCAAACAGTCAAAGTGCTACAACACCCCCTTCATCAACAAGCCCTGCGACGGCAAGACGTTCCAGAGGCTGAGCGAGGAATATATCGACGAGATACTGCAGCTCTCCTTCAAGGGCGTCGACACGGCGGATATGCTGTCCGGCAATCTCGTCCGCGATGTGTTCGCCTTTGCTTCCAAAAAGGTGCTCATGCCCAAGATCATCGAGAAAATTCTCCGCCGGCAGTCCTTTATCTGGCCGTGCAGAACGCTGTATTATTCGATCGAGCCGGAGAATTTCTTTGAAGCGTCACGGCGTTATATCAACCGCGTGCTCGACGCGATGGGCGTTGATCCGAACAAGCCGGTCGTCCTTGACCAGCCGTTTGAAGGCAACGCGCCCGAGAACAGCTTTCCATTCTATGACGATCCCTACGCGGTGGTCGTCGACAAGGATCCAAGAGATCTCTATCTGGCTGCCAAGTACACCAAGGATCCCAATTTCAAATTCACGCCCAAAACCAACGTCGACGACTTTATCGTGTTTTACCGCAACATGCGCAAGCGCCGCACGGACGACGAGCGGATATTGCGCGTGAGATTTGAGGACTTTATTTACGAATACGACGAGACCATCGCCAAGGTTGAGCAGTTTTTGAAGCTCGGCGAGCACAAGCGCCCGAAGGCGCTGTTCGATCCGTCTCGTTCCGTCAACAACACGCAGCTGATACGCCTGCATCCGGAGGACGGCAACGCGATCCGCAAAATCGAGCAGGAGCTGCCGGAATACCTCTATCCTTTCGAAAAGTATCCGGATGTGAAATTTGAGGGCAGACCGTTTGACGGCGCCGCGAGAAAGGCGTTTTCTCAGTGACGGGGAAGAGGTGAAAAAGATGTGGAACGACAACCGTGAATTCGACAGCATGATCTATTTGCTGTATTGCGCGCTGAATGACGCTTCGCCGGACGCGTCGCGTCTGGAGGGGATCGACGGCGGGAAGTTCGCCGCGTTATGCAAGCAGCAACAGCTCAGCGCGCTGGTATATATGGCGGCTGAAAAGCTGGACGCTGCCGTTTTCGGCGAAAAGGGAGCCGAACGGCTTCGCGCCGACGCGCTGCAGGCGATCAGAGTCAACGTGCTCTTTGAGATGGAGCGCATGCAGGTATTCGGTGTGCTCCAAAGGGAGAATATCCCCTACATGCCCCTGAAAGGCTGCGTTTTGAAGCAGTACTATCCCGAAGCCAAGCGCCGCGAGATGGGCGACGTCGACGTGCTGATCGACGCAGAGAACGCGGAACGCATAAGAGAACTGATGATCTCGCTCGGCTACGCCTGCGAGGATTTCGGCGAGACCCATCACGACGAGTATCTCAAGGAGCCGTTCTACACCTTTGAAATGCACCGTTCGCTGTCGCATCATTTCGGCGATACCTGGGATCATTATTACGAGAATATTCGCGAAAAACTCCTTCCTTCCGGGGACGGCAGCTGCGAACTGCGGTTCACGGACGAGGATTTCTATCTGTATCTCTTTATCCACGGCTACCGTCATTACCAGACCGCCGGCATCGGCGTAAAGTTTTTGACGGATATTTTTTGCTATCTCAGGGCAGTGAAACTCGACGAGGCGTATCTGGAGCAGGAGCTTACTAAGCTCGGCGTGAAGGACGAGGAACGCTTTTTCCGCAACCTCGCTTTCAAGGTGTTCTCTCCCGAACGCTCGCAGGAAGTGCTCACCGCGCAGGAAAACGGCGCGATGGAGGTGCTGCTGATGGCAGGCGCCTACGGCAGCGATGAATCCGCCGTCAAACTCAGGCTGAATCAAATGTCGGAGGACGGCGGCGCTCAGAACAAAATGCAGTACATCGGCAGCCGCCTGACGCATTTGCCGCCGGTCTACACCTACCGCTATCCCAGACTCTACCGCTGCGTGCTGACGCGTCCGATCGTCTACGGCATCCGCCTGTGGGACGGCGTCACCAAGAAGCGCGGCAAGATCTCCGCCGAATTGCAGACGTTTGATAAAATGGACAGTCAGTGATAAGTGGCAAGT